>JAAYKM010000021.1 GCA_012522415.1 Deltaproteobacteria bacterium
AACTTTGCCAAGCTGCTGCGGTGGGCAGCCGCTTTTTTGCGTCTAATTTTCCAATGGCTTTCTAATTATCAAAGAACCATCTCTTACGGTAACGCTTTATCAAAATAGACTTTTTCAGAACCGACTAGGCAAATACTCCACGGAATCGGTCTTCTAGAGGATACTTCGGATGCATCTATAAACGATGAGGCAAGGATTAACGTGAAGGTTGCGAGTACCTCGTCTTCTGATCGAAGTCTTTAAAACGTTTGTGAAATCAACATTATTGCTCCGGAGTCACAAGAAGGATTGGCGCACCATCCCCGACAATTTGAGAGTTGACTAAAATAAGTTTTACGTTTATAAATGGGGCAAGGTCCCAGTATGAGAGGGATACTTGAACGTTTCGTCTGATCTTTTATTTAGCTATTTAACCCAATATTCTCCCAGAAATAAAAGTGGGGGCAACCCCATAAAGAACCCTTTGAGTTGTTATTCATAGAAAGGAGAGATGTCATGACTGAAAGTACTTACAAAATTATCGAATTGGTTGGCGTTAGCAGAGTATCCTGGGAAGATGCGGCGAGACATGCCGTGGAGGTTGCAACGAAAACAATAAAAGATATGAGAATTGCTGAAGTCGTAAAACTGGATTTAACTGTTGAAGATGATAAAGTCTCCACGTACAGATGTCGCTTGAAAGCGTCCTTCAAGTATCTCGGGTTTTAATTTCGTTAGTTTTCAAGACTGTGGATCGTTGACCCGAAAGGGCATCAATTCAGCGGGAAATGCCATCTCAGGTATTAAAAAAGGCCCTCCGTTTTTGTTGTAGATCATTCAAAACGGAGGGCCTTTTCGCTGCTTATTATTGAATAACAGAGGGGTTTGCGTAGCAAAAACATCTTTGCATACTTTCAGACGCCCAAATGGATAATCGGAAACGGCAGGTGTTTTCTTTTCGTCTCTCCGAAGAGCAGGGTCCTTCTTCTTGTCGTGGATTCTCCTCTCTTTCCCCTGCCCTGTTTCTCCAGCAGATGAGATCCCCCTAAGTGCAGTGAATGTTTACCATACTTCCGGCAAACAAAATCAACCCCTTTATACAGTTCTCGAATCTTCTCAGGCCTGACGGGATCTTCAAACAATGAATATTGCCTTTCTGCCGTTCTATCCAGATCCAGCAGAATAATTCCGGTGGCACGATAAACTTCCTGCGCCTCATACATTCGGTTGAAAATATCCCTCAAAACGTCCGCCAATTCCATGGGATAAACGCACGCACGGTCCAATTTTACCTCACGACTGGCATAATTGAAATTCTGTTTCTTCAGATAAGCCACGATCCTCTTGGTCTGCAATCGATAACATCTGGCCTTGATGCAGGCGGACTCCAAATTTCTTATAAGGTGGGCAAAAATATATTCCGGATCACTCGTCGGGGGAGCAAAAGTCCTGGTCCTGCTGATGGAAACGTAGCGGTTCTTTTCTTCCGATACTACAGGGTATACGGATTCACCTCTTAATTCACGCCATATTTCAACCCCCGGTTTTGTGAATCTCGCCCTGACAAGACTCTCTGACATCCGGGCAAATTCTAGGGCTGTCTTGATATTCATCTTCGACAGATAATCGGAAGTCGCCGGTCCAATCCCCCATATGTCCTGAACGGGAAGATTTTGCAGCCAGTTTGGGATTTCTCTTCCAGGGATGATGGTCAGACCATCGGGTTTTCGATATTTGGAGCCGATTTTGGCCAGTACCTTGGTAAGGCTCAATCCAACGGAAACGGTGATCCCCAACTCTTTCTCAACAGCTTCCTTGATGCGAAAAGCTATACCCTTGTAAGAAGCTTTTAGCACCCTTCGCATACCCGTTATATCCGCGAAGGCCTCATCTATGGAGTACGCTTCCACCTGCGGGGTGAACCGCCTGATGATATTGAACATCCGGCGGGAAAAAAGATTGTATATTTCATAATCAGAAGGAAGTACAAGCAGAGCCGGGCAGATTTTTCTGGCCTCCCGGACGGAAACACCCCGCTTGATCCCCATTTTTTGGGCCGCATAGCTGGCACAGACAATGATTCCTCTTTCTTCCCCTGTGATGATGGGCTTCCCTCTAAGTTCAGGATGTATGGCCTCCTCACAGGATGTAAAGAATGCATCGCCATCCACATGGACTATCGCTCTGGGCCAACTGTGCGGGCTGAAAAGGGTGTCGTTCATAATAGGGCGCGATTTACGGATGATATTTACGGATGACGGCGGTTATAACTCCGGCCAAACGAAGCTCTGTTTGAGGTATGATTGATTGATATTTTGGGTTAGCGTGTTCCAGGGTAATTGTTTTGCCTTTTTTGATAAAATACTTCATAGTCCACTGGCCATCCACCTCGGCGATGACGATGTCTCCACTTTTTGGGTTTCTCCCTTTTTCTACGATGACCATATCTCCCTCCATGATTCCCGCTTCAATCATGGAATCGCCATCAACTTTTACAAGAAAAGAGGACTCCGGCCGGGTAATCAAATACTCATCGAGGGAGATAATCTCCCGTAATGCCTCTTCAGCCGGAGAAGGAAATCCGGCAGAAATACTACCAACCATCGGCAGACCCTGGTGCAAACGCGATGGAATCAGGAAACCCCTTTCATCCTTTTGCAAAAACCCCTTGGAAACAAGCTTCCCCACCCAATATTGGACCGCGCTCTTGGATCGCACGTTCAGCAGTGCCATGATTTCCGTATAGGTTGGCATTCGCCGATGGTTTTTCAAAAAAGCGGCAATGGCTTCAGCCACGCCTTTTTCGGTTCTTTTGTCCCTCATGAGAGCATCTCATATAGTACAATCGTACCATTGTCAAGAATGGTTTACTGATGATTGTTTCCTTTAGCTTGAATTCGTGGCATAAAGGCCGCAATAGTTAATGTAAACTCTTGGTAATACAAGGTAATAATGGCTTTTGCCTGTTTCAGGAACAACACTTGGAAAGAGAAGATACGACCTGTAAAATGCATCATCAAATCGGGTGATGAAGATTTGACCAGCCATTCGGGTCTGGCCTTGGTCGGTGCCTTGATGGAACGTAAAACGGAAAGTATTATTAAAAAACCTTGACATCGATTTAGTCTTACCTTATTTACTTAGGCCTCGCGAAACATTGTGAGAGAGGAGTGATCTAGCGATGACTGATGCATTGACGGCGAGTCTGGAAGATTATCTGAAAGCGATATTTCATATCATTGTCCAGAAGCAGGGGGTAAGGCCCAAGGATATCGCAGAGCGCCTGGGTGTCACCAATGCGTCGGTGACAGGTGCGCTTCGCGCCCTTGCCGACAAGGAAATGATCAACTATGTTCCGTATGATGTCATTACTCTGACTGCTGTTGGGAAAGCCGCGGCCAAGGATGTGATCCGCCGCCACGAGGTGCTTCGGGACTTCTTCATGAAGGTTCTTGCTGTCGATGAGAACAACGCCGATGAAGCGGCTTGCCGGATGGAACATTTCATCCCCCGGGTGATTCTGGAACGGTTTGTTCAATTTGTCGAATTCGTGGAGGTGTGCCCACGGGGGGGGAGCAAGTGGATTGCGGGATTCGCTTATCACTGCGATCAGAATGATACGCAGGAGAACTGTGAGAAATGTATTTCAGAGGTCCTTGACGGGCTCATACATCGCAGGGAGCAAGGAGGTCGAAGAACAATGGAAAAAACGAATATGAGAGATTTAAAGCCGGGTCAAAAGGGTAAAATACTGAAAATCCATACCCGTGGAGAAACAAATAAAAGGATTGTTGAAATGGGCGTTACCGTTGGAGCCGTTATTGAAGTGGAACGGGTGGCGCCGTTAGGTGATCCGATTGACATCAAGGTAAAAGGTTATCACCTTTCGCTGCGTAAAGAAGAAGCGGAGGGGATTGAGGTCGAATTATTATAAGTGGTGCTAAAATCATCTTGAGGGGAGCATTAGATATGCCGTTAACAATCGTTCAACCCGGTAGACGAGTCAGACTCGTTTCTGTGGAAGCGGGCGGAGATCTTCAGAGTCGGCTGACCGCCATGGGCCTGGTGCCCGGCGTCGAAATTGAAGTCATCCAGAATTTCATGCAAGGACCTTTTCTTATTGAGGTAAAAGGCAGCCGGATCATGCTAGGGCGTGGGATGGCGCAGAAAATCAGAGTGGCCTAAATTTTTTTCTCCTGTAATTTAGGCTTTCCTAAAAAAATATGCGGAAACAAAAATAATTTGGCTCAACAGATAAAGGAGGCCCAACAAACAACATGCAATCCAGAATAACTGTTGCTCTTACGGGCAATCCGAACGCCGGGAAAACCACCCTATTTAACGCGTTGACCGGTTCCCGCCAACATGTCGGGAATTACCCCGGGGTGACGGTGGAGCACAAGGAAGGTTTGAGGCGCCATGGCGATTATGAATTACGCATTATCGACCTTCCGGGAACCTATAGCCTGACCGCCTATTCCGACGAGGAGAGGATTGCCCGGAATTATATCATTGATGAAAAACCGGATGTTGTCGTCGATGTGCTCGACGCCTCTAACCTCGAACGAAATCTTTATCTTGCCGTGCAACTGATGGAGCTCGGAGCGCCTCTGGTTCTTGCTTTCAATATGAGCGACATGGCCAAGGCTAAGGGGTACGAATTCGGCACCGCTATACTCTCCCGTTATTTCGGTGCCCCAATCGTCGAGACGGTCGGTCACAAGAGGGTGGGCATGACGGACCTTCTGGACGCCATTATCGAAACGGCGATCCGGAGTGAACAGAAAAAATCGCCGACGGGTGTCGATTCTGCCGGTCAAGAGAACCTTCTTGGACCGAGAGGCCGGATCCCGGTGATGAATTATGGAGAGGAACTCGAAAAAGAAATCACGAAAATAGAGTCCATCATGAGTAAAAGACCTATCGAAGGAAAATACGATTCACGATGGCTGGCCGTGAAACTTCTTGAGAGCGACAGGGAGTTACGGGCAAAAGTCTTATCTGCTGAAGTCAACGAACAGATTGAGAAAAGCGCCTTGCACATCGAAAAAATGCTCGGGGAACATCCGGAAACGGCCATCGCAGGACGCAGATATGGATTCATATCGGGTGCCTGCCAGGAAGCGGTGCGTTCCACCATTGAGATCCGGCATACGATCTCGGATCGGATCGATAGCGTTGTGACAAATCGCGTGTTGGGTATTCCGATCTTTCTTGGACTCATGTATCTCGCCTTTCACTTGACCTTTACTCTGGGAGAAACGCCCATGGACTGGATCGAAGCATGCTTCGGATGGCTGGGCGGAATGGTCACGATATGGTGGCCGGAAGGCTCGGAAAGCCTCTTGAAGTCCCTGCTGGTGGACGGCATCATCGGTGGTGTGGGCGGCGTTGTGGTTTTCTTGCCGAACATTCTGCTATTGTTTCTGGCCATTGCCATTCTCGAGGATTCCGGCTACATGGCGCGGGCGGCATTCATCATGGATCGCCTGATGCATAAAATCGGACTGCACGGCAAGAGTTTTATCCCGATGCTCATCGGATTCGGCTGCTCCGTTCCGGCGATCATGGCCACCCGCACCTTGGAAAACCGGCGGGACCGGCTGACGACGATGTGGGTGATCCCCCTCATGAGCTGCGGCGCCCGCCTGCCGATTTACACCCTCATTATTCCTGCGTTCTTCCCGCAGGTGTGGCATACCCCCATGCTCTGGATCATCTACGTTATCGGTCTTCTCCTTGCCGTCATGAGCGCAAAACTTCTCCGCAGTACCATTCTGAAGGGCGAATCCGTACCGTTCGTCATGGAGTTGCCGCCGTACCGGATGCCGACCGTGCGGGGCGTCTTGATTCACATGTGGGAGCGCGGATGGCTTTATCTGAAAAAAGCAGGAACCGTTATCCTCGGCATATCAATTCTGCTGTGGGCAATGACCACCTTTCCGGGATTGTCCGGCGAGCAAGCCGCCCAATTTGAGAGGGAACGCCGGGAAATACGGATCGGGACCATGGAGGAAGAAGAACGAGCGACACGAATTATCGCCATCGACAATAAAGAAGCGGAAGCGGCGCTTCAAAGCAGCATTGCCGGGCGTATCGGCCATGCCATGGAACCCATGCTCAGGCCCATGGGTTTCGACTGGAAAATTGGGACCGCCCTGATCGGTGCCTTCGCCGCCAAGGAGGTCTTTGTCGCCCAGATGGGAATCATCCATTCTGTGGGGGAGGCGAATGAAGCGTCGGAGACCTTGAGGGAGAAACTGAAGAAGAGCTACACGCCTCTTGTGGGATTCTGCATCATGCTCTTTTGCCTCATCAGCGCACCCTGCATGGTCACCATCGCCGTGACGAGGCGTGAGAGCAACTCGTGGGGATGGGCGTTGTTCCAACTTGGAGGGCTTACGCTCCTTGCGTATGTGATTACGGTCCTGGTCTACCAGACGGGTCGTTTTTTCGGTATCGGAATCGGGTAAGGAGATTTATATGATTGAGACGATTATTGTGACGGGTATTGTTGTTGCTGTGGCCGTTACGGCGGGCAGGTCGTTTTACCGAACCATGACGGGTAAGGCTGGAGGACATTGTTGCGGATGCGCGAAACGCACATGCGACCACATCCTTAAAAAGGATACTCAACCTTAGGGGCATGACGAATTCGAAGATGATACCCAAGGGTATCCGGATTCTCAAGGCCGGTTTCCAATGCCGGGTCATGCAACAGAGATTGAAATGACGGATCAATAAGCCATCAGGAGGAAATCATGTGCGTGGCGTTTGATCGGGGGTATGGACCGGCTTGAAAAAGATTATCCGGGCGGGGGCATCAAGCTCAAAGTATTCACCAAAGCCAAGATCGGTTTGGTGGCAGCCGTCAGAGGGGTTGATGCGGTGGTGGTCTTTACCGGGAAAACCACACACCGCATCAGAAACGAAGCAATCAGGGCAGCCAAATCGGGGTGCATCCCTGTTGTCATGCGCCCTTCGTGCGGTGTGTGCGGCCCCCGCGAATGTCTGGGACGTCTGGTGTCGCCGGCGGTTCGGAAATTGCCGGCCTCATGATGTCAGGGATGGCGCAACACGGAGCAAAGGCCCCTGG
This sequence comes from Deltaproteobacteria bacterium, assembly GCA_012522415.1. NCBI lineage: Bacteria > Pseudomonadati > Myxococcota > Myxococcia > Deltaproteobacteria bacterium. Next base: position 7,076 of record JAAYKM010000021.1, read on the forward strand.
CAGGATACGGCGATGTTCATTTCCATTTGGTCAAGGGATTCCTTCGTTATGGGCGATGAAAGCAGTCTAAAGCCAATAATAAGTGCATAATAAACAATCGAAAGGAGAAATTGCAGTGAAGGAAAAAGGGAAGGAGGTTATTGAGGGAAACATGAACTCCATTTGGCTTGCGATCCGGTTGGCCCTGGTAATGATGCTGATTACCGTTCCCGCTTTCGGTGGTCATCCTCTGATTACCGATGACACCGGTACTCAGGGGAAAGGGAAGTTTGAATTAGAATTGAGCGGCGAATTTGAACGGGATGATACGAAAGGTGCGAGAACAGAGGTTACAACCATCACGGGATCCTTCGCCGCAGGCTTGACCGATTCGATCGATCTGCTTTTGGGTGTTCCTTTTCAGCACGGAAGACTTGTCGAGGATACGGATGAAGGCCGGGAATCGACAACAGACGAGGGACTTTCCGATATTTCCGTCGAGGTGAAATGGCGTTTTTTTGAAGGGGACGGTCTGAGCTTCGCCGTCAAGCCGGGAGTAACCTTTCCCACGGGGGATCGGGGCAAAGGCTTGGGAGGAGGCCGGATGACTTACAGCCTGTATGTGATCTCGACTCTGGAGGTCGGTCCCGCCTGCATTCACATGAACGCCGGATATATACAGAACGAAAATAAAAACGACGAACGGAAAGAACTATGGCATGCGTCATTGGCGGCAGAATACCCGATCATGGAGAAAGTGACTCTGGTGGCGAATGTGGGTGTCGACAGAAACCCGGATACGGCATCCCAGACGAATCCCGCCTTCATTCTCGGAGGGCTGGTCTACAGCCTGAATGACGCTGTTGATTTGGACTTCGGCGTTAAAGGGGGATTAAACGATGTCGCTCCCGATTATTCCGTCCTCGCCGGTCTGACTTTGCGATTTTGAGTAATGATCATTTAAGAAACAAGATTCTCTATCTACCCGATATGCCGGATAGTCTTTTTCAGAATGCAATATACAAGAAATGAGTGGTGAAAAGACGGACTTGACTTGACAGTTAGGTAGTAAGGGTGGTCAGTTATCTCCTGGATTGTTTCGAGGCAATCAAAAAAGGAGGATATTTAAAAATGACCACCCAGGAAAAGCTTATCAGAAACAAATTGAGTTTGCCGGAGTTGGCGGAGTATTTGAAGAACGTCTCGGAAGCATGTAAAATTAACGGTGTGTCGAGGCAGCATTTTTATGACATCAAGCAAGCATACGAGGAAGGAGGCCTGGAAGGCCTTCGGGAAAAGAGCCATGGCAACCTTGAAACCTTGCAAATGGATCTGGATGCCGATGTAGATCGTTGCAATCCCTCTCCCCCGTGAAAAAACTAATCACGGACGCCCTCCGGAAGACTGCCTCCAAACGAAACCTTACTCAGCCGATTCTGTCACGGCTTCCTCAACCCCTTCAGCTTCCTCAACTTCTTCTTCAAGTGCGCCCTCTTCTTCTTCAACCTTTGGTGCTACAGGCATATTCACTCTGACAACGGCTTCATCAGCATCTCCGATGATTTCAACCCCGACGGGTAAATCCAGTTCACCAATGGTAAGCAGTTGGTCAAGCTCGAGAGCGCTCACATTCACATCAATAGTGTCGGGAATATCTGTCGGCAGACAAAGCACTGTTACTTCCCAAAGTAAATTCGTCACAATTCCGCCGTCATTGGCCCGCTCGTCTTCACCAACTATGCGCAAGGGGACTGTAATTTCCAATTTTTTGGTTAAATCAACTTCATGGAAATCAAGGTGCTGCAGGGTTCCCCGCACCGGATCGCGATGGGTGTCCTTGACAATCACGGTCTTGACTGCCGAACCAAAAACCAGATCAATTAAACTTCCCTGAGAAGCCAAGGCCTTTTCGACATCACGAACCCCCACTTCTATGTTTTGCGCAGGTTTTCCAGATCCGTAAACAATCGCGGGGACCTTCTGGGCAGCCCGGAGTTTCCGCGCATACGATTTGCCGGTTTTGGTCCTTTCTTGCACGGCTAGCTGGTAATTTACCATCCTACTACTGCCTCCTTAACGTTTTTTTAACGATACCATTCCCGCCTTTATTAGTCAAACAGCTTACTAAAGCGGCCTATTGCCTCATGATGAAAGATATCGGAAGAAGAAACTTGCAGGGCCCGTTGGGCTTAAGGCTTGTCATCACCGTATATGTTTCAATCCGTGTATCATATGTACGGGTTGTAAGACATGCCGTTATACATGTGACGCCCTGTGACGCTTACGTAAGCATCTAATGCAAAATAAATGGCGGAAGTACATGGGAATCGAACCCACCCGGGACGTTCCTCACGCCCCACACTGGATTTGAAGTCCAGGAGGTCCACCAGTGACCTGTGTACTTCCGCATGGACAAGCTGATATAAGCATTATGTGCCTGTTTTCGCTGCCGCTCTGCTCCCTGTCACGATTTTACGAACCGGATGCTATATTAAATGAGTAACCTTGTCAACTGGTTAACGGGAGATTAGCGCGGAAGATTGGGCAATGCATAACCCCAAGGGGGTGTGCAAAAAATAGACTGAAAACAAATTGTTTTGATGTGTTGCATGATACGCAACACCTGATGAAGGTATGAATATCGCGTTGTCTCTTTTTGTTTCAGGGTGTCGGCTCGCAGACTGCTTCGTACAGTCCATAAATCATCATATTTTCGGACAGCACATCTTCCCAATGCGGCTGATCAATGGAGTTGTTGCGAAACAGTTCCTTTCAGTTCACGTCATAGTCGATCGTGGACAGGGGTTTGAATTTTCTTTCCTTACAATTTATCACAAACAAAATTGCATGGTGTGATAATTTGTCGTATCCTTCCGCCAGGAAACCCTGAGCCCTCATGCGTTCCATCACGATTTCCCGTCCCTGGTCAGACACTTCCCTTTTAAACCACACCTGCTTAATATGCCTCGTCCGGTCGGCGATGCTATCCTTATCATAAGAAAGAACACTCCCATCACGTGCCATTTCATATTGAAGCCAATTCTCGCAAAGGCCCGGTTCGGGGCGTAGCATCAGTAAGACATACAAGAACGCCAAAAAGCTCGTCACTATAAATGATTTCATGCTCATTTCCTGTCCTGTTACCTTGAAATCATTGCAGATTAAAATCCTCAAAAACGGAGGCTTATCGACACACTGTTTCTCTCAAAAGCTCCAGATGTGTATCCGGAGGAATGGGAAACCAGGTGGCTCGCTCATCCGTACCGCTAAACAATTTTTCTCCTTGAATACTGTAATCAAGCAACGAAATGATCCGGTATCTCTTTTCCAAACAATGGATTTCTCGCACAAACAGGGTTGTTTTGACATTGTCCTGCACATTGTTATCGGTAAAGACGATCCTTTCCCATAAGCGTACCGTGTCTTCTTCGACCTTCCTCACGCTGTGCTGATCGTAGAACAACTCATTTCCCTCCTGTGTGGTTGAAAAAACCACCCATTCAATGCCCAGGGCGGGCGTCACAAGCAACAGAAGAAAGAAAAATAACGGGACAATCACACGGTTCGGAACACAGGTATCTGTTTTCATGGATCCTTCTTCCTCGTAATCAGGTTCGAATAAGTATCATACTATTACCAAAGGAAACATGTTATTTTCAACATGAGATTCATCTCCTTGGGAATTGCTGATTGACTCAGTTTACGCTGAGTAATTCGCTCATCATATTCTTGATTTTCTTTTCGGATCTTGATTAGATATAGAAAAAGCAGTGAGCTTAGTCGTGGTCATGAAAGAAAACGCATACGAGGAAAGTGCTTAATGTTTCACATAAAAAAGATATCCGAAAGGGGGATCATTGCATGATCTATAACGAAGAATACGAAACATTGCCCCGTGAAGTTCTGGAGGTGCTCCAACTTAAACGGCTCAAACAGGTAATTTCACGTGTTTATCACACCGTCGGGTTCTACCGGAAATCCTTTGATGAAATCGGGGTTACGCCGGATGATATCAAAACCTTGGACGATCTCAAGCGTTTTCTCTTTACAACGAAGCAAGATCTCCGGGATAATTATCCATTCGGCATGTTTGCCGTTCCCATGAGTGGGGTAGTCCGGCTTCACGCCTCATCCGGTACAACGGGCCGTTCAACCGTTGTCGGATATACAAAACGGGATATTGAAATATGGTCGGAACTCATGGCCCGCTGTTTTGTCGCCGCCGGACTGACTAAAAATGATATGATACATAACGCCTACGGATACGGGTTATTTACCGGGGGGCTGGGCATCCACTATGGTGCGGAAAAACTGGGGGCCAGTGTCATTCCCATTTCCGGAGGCAACACCAAGCGTCAGATCATGATCCTCCAAGATTTCGGACCCACCGCCATCTGCTGTACTCCGTCCTATGCCCTTAATCTGGCGGAGCAAGGCGAGGCCATGGGAATCGATATGGGCACCCTGAAGCTGCGTGTCGGTATCTTCGGTGCGGAGCCTTGGAGCGAGAACATGAGGAATGAAGTAGAGGATGCATTGAATCTCGCGGCCATGAATATTTACGGACTGTCTGAAATCATGGGACCAGGCGTGGCCATGGAATGCCATGAAGGCCGCGAGGGAATGCATGTCTTCGAGGATCATTTTCTTGTGGAGACGATCAACCCAGAAACGGGTGAAGTGCTTCCCGCAGGCGAGCCGGGCGAACTCGTCTTCACGACCCTGACGAAAGAAGCCTTTCCCATGATCCGCTACCGGACGAGAGACCTGTCAAAACTGATTCCGGAACCATGCGTCTGCGGCAGGACACACTTCCGCATGGAACGCATTAAGGGCAGAAGCGACGACATGTTGATTATCCGTGGCGTCAATGTCTTTCCTTCCCAAATCGAAGCCGTTCTGGTCGACATTGAAGACTTGGATCCTCATTATCAGCTCATCGTGAAGCGGGAAGGAACCCTCGACACCTTGGAGGTTCACGTGGAAGTCAGTGAGCGCCTCTTCTCCAATACCGATCAAATCAAAGGCCTTCAGAAAATTGAGAGGAATATTATCAAGGATTTAAAAGATTTCCTCGGGGTTACCGCCAAAGTCAAACTGGTAGAACCGAAATCGCTCCAGCGTTTCGAAGGGAAGGCCAGCCGAGTCATAGACAGGAGAAGCATCTAATATTCTGGAAACGAAGGGAGGCACATCTATGAAGGTTGAACAAATATCCATTTTTCTGGAAAATAAACCGGGGGGGCTCGAAAATGTCACGCGGATTCTCAAAAATGCGAACATTAATATCCGGACCCTGGCGGTGGCCGACACATCAGATTTCGGTATCGTTCGCCTGATCGTTGATCATGTCGCCGATGCGAATCGGGTATTGAAGGAAAACGGCTATACCGTCAGCCGCACAAACATGGTGGCCGTTGAAGTGCCGGACCAACCGGGCGGCCTGCACGGCATTCTTGAAGTTCTGGCCCTGGCCGGGATCAATATCGAATACATGTACGCTTTCGTGGAAAGGAGCGGAGAAAACGCGGTTATGCTCTTTCGGCTCGACAACCCCGATGCCGCCATCCAAGTGCTCCTGAAAAACAACAAAACCGTTCTACCCGGGGAAAAGCTCTACTCCCTGTAAAATTTGATTGAATAGTGGTTTTTGGAAAACAGGGCCCGCGTGCTTTATTAAATCTCATTCTGAATCGAACTCGGTAAAAAGGAGGTTTTATGAAAAAAGAAATCCGTTCAATCGATCAGATCGTCACTGAACAGTTATCGAGATGGCTATTGGCTTCTAAAGAGGTGAAGAGCGAGATCGTTAAACCTGGGCCGCTTATCACCATTTCACGTGAGCCGGGTACTGGCGGAACGGAAATCGCGAGGGTGCTGTCGGTCCGTCTGAAAATGGATCTTTTGGCTGGACAAATTACAAAGCACATTGCTGAAAACGCCGATGTCAGTGAAAAATCGATTCAAGCCATTATTGAAAAGGCCTTAACCCGGCGGGATGACTGGTTGTCATCCCTGTTCGAAACCCGCCATATGTGGCCGGACAAGTTCATGTTCCACCTGAACAAGGTGATTAACACGGTCAAGGATCATGGCAATACCGTTATTCTCGGGCTCGGCGCCCAGTATATTCTTCCCGCGGAGAAGCAGTTCCGGGTCAAATTGATCGGCTCCAGGGAAAACAGGTTGAACCGAATTGTAAACAGCAGGGGATGTTCGCGGCAGGAAGCAGAAGATTATGCGACCACCACTGAAAAGGATCGGAGAACCTTTGTTAAAAAATTTTTTAAGGTCGATTGGATAAATCCTCATGATTATGACCTGACAATCAACATGGATGCGATGACGATCAGCGGAGCCGTAGAAACGATCATCTCCGGTTTTGAAGCATGGAAAAAAAGCCGGGATTTGTAGAGCTCCAATTAAGGTACCTTACTCTCCCTGAGAGACGCAAGAATCTAGGAACAGTCACATCAATGAAATAGCCGGGTGTGGCTGTTCCTATGAAATTACACCCATTATTCCTGCATTGCCTGTCTCGGTGAAACCTTTTCCTGGTGATATAACGAGGTTCATCGGCGGTTATCTTCGTGGCCCTGCCCTCGGCAAATAATCTGTATCTAGCCGATCTGCACATGGCCACGACCTGCGGGGGCGGTGGAATGGTTTTTTGTTATTTCGGTAAAGGTAGGGGGGATTACAATGTGAAAAAATTCACGGATGAATCAGGCACTCCTGATTTACATCGGGTTTACCCCCTCTGAAGATTCTGTTGATCCGGAAGAAAAACCTTGGTCAGAAGATTCTCCGCTTTCAAAGCTTTCCAGTTTCTGCCGCTTGTTCTCGAGGTCGTTCAGTCTGCCTTTCCAGTAATCCCGCGCATGCTTATTGCCATAGGCATTGTAGTAATTTCGTCGGTAATGTGCCTCGTTACCCTGCAATTCTTCATATTCCGCACGGGTCTGTTCAAGTTCCGCATTGCTTGTTTGTGCCGCTTCCATTTCGTAGGATTGTCCTCCCCCGACAGTACCCGACGTCGTTTCGGTGCCTGTTGTTTCAGGGGCAGCCGACTGAACGTGATTTCTGAAACGGTAGGTTTTTAAATTCTTTTTTGCCGTCGGCGGCGGCTGATCTGTGATGTGGCTTACACCGTTCTCGTCGGTCCATCGGTAGTATTCGGCAGACTGCACCGCCCAAGGGAAAAGAAACAAACATAACAGCAAGACAATCCATGTTTTCATATTGACCTCCCGAAACCCGATACGTACCCAATCAAGGCCTTCTCCTTAGAGATCGGCAATATCCGGCACAATCTTAAGCAAATTCCCCTTATCTTCTCCCAAAAGTGAGAGAAATATCTCCACCATCGAGACTTCAAGAAATCATCTTCTCTAGGAAGCTAACCCCTTTTTCACCTGCTCCGGCATTATCGGTAACCGCATTGGCCGCCTTCCGCAGGCGCGGGCCACGGCGTTGGCGATCGCTGCGGCAGGCCCCACCGTGGGAACCTCTCCAATGCCCTTGGCGCCGAATGGCCCTTCCGGCGTCGGGCTTTCAATGAAAAGCGTCTCCATGTCCGGCATGTCCACGGTTCGGGGAATCCTATAGGCTGACCATTTATTGGTCACATTCGGTTTGAATTCCTCCTTCAAGGCAAATCCCAGCCCTTGGACGGCTCCGCCTTCTACCTGTCCCTCTAGCGTCAGGGGATTGATGATTCTCCCCACATCATGCGCCAACACCAATTTTACAACCTTGACAACACCACTTGCCGTATCAACCTCCACTTGGGCCAAGACCGACGCGAAAGCATAAGCCAAGTGGGGGCTTCCTTTCCCGCTCTTGTCGATTGGCATTGTGTCTGGCATGAAGAATCCGGAAAACTCCCTGGATAAACCCTTCTCCAGCAGCACACGATGGCATCGGCGAAGTCTACCGGCATATGCCTCTGTATCATCCTCATAGAAACCGGTTACTTCCAGCGCTTTTTTCATTGCAAGAGCAGCCTCTTGCACGGCTCTCCCCGAAGCAAGGGTTTGACGACTTGCTTCGGTCGGTCCTGCGGAAGGGGTAATATCCGTATCCGGCGTCACAACGACAAAGCAATGCCCCGGAACCTGTAACGTTTCCGCGGCAATCTGGGCCAGGGTGGAAAATACACCTTGTCCGAGATCCGCAGCACCGACCAGCAACTCTATAGCCCCCTCGGCATTAAGCCGCATGATCACCCGAGAGGGATTCCGCCATCCTGCTTCACCGATGCCGAAGAAAATACATGCCAGGCCCGTTCCGCGCCTGATACCGTCGGTGGTACAGTTAGACTGTTTCGCTGACCAGGCCAGGGCCTCTTTGTAATAGGGCTCAAGGGCAAGCAGGGTTTCCCGAGCACCGACGCTCTCCCTGAGAATCTGGCCGGTAATCGTGGTTGAACCGGGTTTAAACAGGTTCTTCAGGCGGAATTCGAAAGGGTCCAAGCCCAGCTTTTCCGCAAGTAGATCCATTTGGGATTCCACAGCGAAGGCCACCTGAGGGGCGCCAAAACCACGCATCGCCCCAGCAGGGGTTGTATTGGTGTAAACACAGGCTCCCTCGACCGATACATGTGGTACATCATAGGGACCGGTGGCATGGATAAGGGCTCTTTCGAGTACCGCTTTGCCGTAAGAAGCGTAAGCACCGGTGTTCGCGACCATATCGACCTCAATGGCCGACAATTTACCTTCGGCTGTTGCTCCGGTACGAAAGCGGATTTCGAAGGGATGCCGTTTCTCCGTACACATCATCGATTCCGCCGCCGTGTAAACCAGTTTGGCCGGTCTTGATAATTTGCAGACGGCGAGGGCCAGGAGCGACGCGATCTGGTGATTCAACTTTCCGCCGAAACTGCCGCCCGTCGGGGCCTGAATGATTCGAATTCGTTCACATGGTATGCCCAAGGCCTCCGCCACTTGTTCCTGATTCTCATGGGGATTTTGTGTCGCCAGGCGAATGACGATTTTTCCGCCCTCATCCGGCCAGGCAACGCCGGCCTCCGGCTCGATATAAGCATGATCGTTGAAAGGGGTTTCATAGAAATTATCCACCACCTCTGCCGATTCCGCAAAGCCCCGGGCAATATCTCCCATCTCGCTTTTCAGGTGAAAGAGCAGATGCGTCCCTCCGTGAACTTTCGGACCTTTCGGGTTTGTTGCTCCCGCCGTGCTGGAAACCACTTCCAGATCATCATAGGCGATCTCTACCCGTTGTACAGCCTTGGCGGCAACCTCAAGCGATTCGGCCGCCACCAGGGCAACGGCGTCTCCGATAAAACGCACCCGATCCTCAACCAGCACTGGCTGATCTCGCTGGATCGGACCAATTCGGTTGGTCCCCCCTATGTCTTGCGCCGTCAGGATAGCGATAACCCCGGGAACGGCCGCAGCCGCTTTCGTTTCGATCTTCCGGATCATGGCATGAGGTTTCCCACTCCGGACCACTTTCAAATGAAGGCAGTCATCAGGCATGAGATCCGCAGCAAATTGAGTCAATCCAAGGGCTTTTTCCCAGATCCCCATGGGGACCACGGGAATGCCGATATGTCCCGTCATATCCAGGTTTGGCGGATCCACAGAAGAAAACGAAGCGCTGTAGCGATCCCCTTCCGGGTGCATCCTGCCCCGAACGGTCAATCCGCTGCTTTCCTCGGACGATGCCTTTCTTGCGGCGGCAAGTAAAACCGCCTCCACTATTTTCTTGTACCCCGTACAACGGCACAGATGGGGAGCAAGAGCGCCAATCACCTCTGTGCGGCTTGGCAGGGGAATTCTGTCCAGTAGGGCTTTCGATCCAACAATCATACCCGGCGTGCAAAAACCGCACTGGATGGCACCTTTTTCGACAAATGCCCGTTGCAGGGGGTGCGGAGAGTTCACAGACCCGATGCCTTCGATCGTTTCAATCTCCCGTTCCGCAACCCGCTCCATTGAGGTTACACAAGCTTTGACCGGTTGGCCGTCGAGCAAGACGGCACAGGAACCGCAAACCCCTTCACCACAACCCTCTTTCGTACCGGTCAAACCCAAGTGATTCCGCAGGAAATCTATCAGCCTCGTATCGGGCTGACCCGTAAATTCAACGGATTTTCCGTTCACTTTGAAGCCAATGCCATGATTCATCTTGCCTTCACCTCCGACAAATCAACCGTCAATCACAGTCCGCTTGTAATTTCCGGACAGCGAGGACGAAAGGGAAACGCAGTCTAATCCCAGAAATTTGCCGTCTTGCCTTCCTCCACTTCTTCCGGTTTGCAAGGGTACACTTTACACAACAGTGCTCTTAGGGGCCAGCCGCCATTGATGGGGTTACAACTGTCGGGAGCGTCGTCAGTCAAGATATTGATGTTCGATTTCCAAACACCATGAAGATAAGGCTCCTCTCCCGGGTCCTCGGGGTACCACCATCCATGCTGGGCGTGCACGACATCGGGGTGGAGGCTCGTGTCGTACTCCGCTATCTGACGACAGCGGCCCCGGGGAGATTCAATCCAGACCCATTGGCCGTTTTCAATGTCCAGCGCCTTGGCCGTTTCCGGGTGAATCTCCATTTTTGGCCAGGGATAGCGCTTCCGGTGCCTTGCTATCTGGCGGTGTTCCGCGTTATAGTAGGGCAGGAAGCGTCCCCCCGTTGTGAGAATGAACGGATATTCCTTTGCCAATTCGGGCGTGCTGATCGGGCTTTCCAGGGGTTCCCGAAAAAGGGGGAGCGGATCGTAGCCCATCTTTTCCAGAACCGTCGAGTATAGCTCGACCTTTCCCGTCGGAGTTCCAAATCCTTTTTCTTCATAGCGTTTGAAACCACCCTTCCCCGCGGCGAAACCTCCTTTGGCCATAAATTCTTTGAAGGTGACACGTGAAGGTTTGAGCCGGTAATCATAGACCTGTTCCATGTCTTCCCAGGGCCAGTATTCAGCCTGTCCCAGTCGATCCCCCAGTCCTTTCCAGAATTTATAATCGGACCAGCGTTCATATTGGCCAGGGACCACGGCGGGCATAGCCTGTTCGCTGCCGATAATCATGGCGTAGGCCCAGATCCAGGGTCGTTCGAGGTAGGTCGCCCCCGGCAAAACATAGTCCGCCAGTTGAGCGCTGGGCGTCATGAAAAAATCAAGCACCACATAAAGATCGAGACTTTTCAGGGCCTCATAGACGATTTTACTGTTTCCGTAAGTCACAAGGGGGTTGCTCGATACAGTCAAGATCGCTTTAAGCGGATACGGTTTCCCCGTAATGGCGGCACGATAAAATGTCGGGGCGTGCGCGAAGGCCTGGAACTGGCTGGAGCGATTCAAACTCACGTCGCCCCATACACGGGGCATCGCCTCTTGGGTCAGAAGAAAACCTTCCTGACTCATAATTTTGAAGCGGTCCGCTCCCAACTGTTTTTTCCTCTGTTCCGGCGAGAGCTTGTCGATGAGTTCAATTTCCTGTTCATGGACGATGTCTGGATATGCTGTCGGGAAAATATCACCGCCTTTGACATCAAGATTTCCGGTGATGGTCCGCAGAGCAAAGACGGCATGCAGGGTTTCCATGGAGTTGACCGAGTGCTCGATCCCTAGACCATGAGTCATAGCCGACGGCTTGGAGGTTGCGTATAATTCCGCTGCTTGACCAATTTTGTCCGCCGGTACCCATGTGATTTCCGCAGCTTTTTCCAATGTAAAGGGCTCGACCCGCTCGCGCAATTCCTCAAACCCATGGCACCACTTTGACACAAATTCCTTATCGTACAGGCCTTCCCTGATGATGTGGCGAATCATGGCCAAGGCCAGGGCACAATCTGTTCCGGGACGAACCTGTAGCCATAGGTCTGCGTGCCGGGTCGTGTCAACACCCCGGGGATCGATGACAATCAGCTTCATGCCGCGCTTGCGTGCTTTGATAATATTTTTCCAGAGGGCGTTCCAGTACCGAGGTCCACCGCCGCCCCACATCAGGGTGCACTGGGTTTCCTTTTGCACCACCGGAAATAGTTTCCAGCCAAACATGGCGTACATTAAGGCAAGATACTCGCCATAGCAAACCTCGGCCTGCCCGACGATGTTGGGACTGCCCAGCAGATTGAAAAAACGGCTCCGGAACTCATCGGATGTACGGCCGGTACCGCAAGTCGTCCCGATGCATTCGGGGCCGTATTGGTCGATCAGGGATTTCATTTTCCCGGCGATTTCATCCATCGCCTGCTCCCAGGAAATCTGCATCCATTTATTTTCGCCTCGTGCACCCGCCCGCTTGAGGGGATAGTTCAAACGATCCTTGTGGTAAAAATAATCGGTAATGGCATTAGCCCGGGGACAACCGCTCACAATGGTAGAAAATAGTTCTCCTTTGGGAAAATCCAGATCCGGGCCGACACGGATCAGCCGGCCGTCTTCAATTTCCACTGCCACACGGCAGGCGGAATGGCACTGGATGCACACCGCTTTTTTAATTTCTTTCATGGTATCCCTCCTTGGTCAATTCTGATGAAATCAGCAGAGATTTTTCTATTGAGGGGGTACGACACGACCCCGATCCGGATCCTGATCGTTGGCCGCATCCTGCTAAAAGTTGGACAAAAGATAAAAATCATACTCCCCCAAGAAACAAATATCACAAGATCCATGCCAGATGGGCAGCCTGCAACATATATTTAATTCATATTAAATTCATAATGTTAGAAGTGTCAAAGCCGGATGCTTATTATTTTGACAAAATAAAAACATGATATGTCGTGTATTCTACGATATATCGTGTAAATCGCCCCGCCGGGAAATGCCGAGCTTTTTCATCTTTGAGTCCAGGGTAGAGGGGTTGACCCCCAGAATCTCGGCGGCACCCCGCTTCCCCCGGACGCGTCCACCCGTTTGAGCGAGTATATCAATGATATGCTGTCGTTCAACGTCCGCCAATCTGGTAATAAGCGGAGTATATTTATCCGGCGTGTTTCTGGGTAACTCGACCTGCAATGTGCCATGCCGGGACAAAATCATGGCCCGCTCAATAACATTACGAAGTTCCCGAACATTCCCCGGCCAGAAATAGGCTTGCAATGCTTTCATGGTTTTTCTGCCAATGGTTTCAATGCGTTTGGCCATTGATTTTTCAAATTCCCTGACGAATCCCCATACAAACAGGGGAACATCCTCCCGACGCTCCCGCAGTGGCGGTACATTGATAGGAAAAACATTCAGGCGGTAAAAGAGATCCTCCCGGAAACGGCCGGCCGCAACCTCTTCAGACAGGTTCCTGTTCGTTGCGGCGATAATACGCACATCCACCCGGATCGTCCCCGGGTTGCCCAGCCGTTGGAACTCCCCGTCTTGCAGCACCCGCAAAAGTTTTGCCTGCAAAGCCGGGGGCAGTTCGCTGATCTCGTCCAGAAAGAGGGTGGAATCTGCGGCGATCTCGAAACGGCCTATCTGGCGGGAGAATGCGTGCGTAAACGCCCCCTTCTCGTGACCGAAGAGTTCGCTTTCCATAAGTGTTGCCGGTATGGCGGCGCAGTTTATTTTTACCATGGACTTTCCCTTGCGGGGGCTCAACCGGTGAATCGCTCGGGCCAACAGTTCTTTGCCCGTACCGGTTTCGCCCATCAACAGCACGGTTGAGGATGTTTCCGCCACCCGTTCCACCTGGTTCAATGTTTTTTTAATGGCTGCGCTGCGGCCGATGATTTCCTTGTGCTCATAGCGCAGGTCAATTTCCTCACGCAGATAGACATTTTCCGATTCAATCCTTTCCTTGAGTTGCTCGATGGCGGACAGAGCCTCACGCAGAGAGGCTTCTGTCCTTTTGCGTTCCGTCACATCCCGGACGATGGCCAACACATGCTTCCGCTCGTTGAAATTAAATTCGGTTCCCCGGATTTCGATATAAAACTCACTGCCGTCTTTGCGGACATCTTTGGATTCCGCCGCAAACATTCCCTGTTTTTTTGTTTCCTTCCGAAAAACTTCGAACAGATAATGGTAGTCGCGGTGCATGATGTCTTCCCGGGAAAGGGAGATCATTTCATCGTGGGAATAACCGTACATCCGGCAGGCCTGAGGGTTTGCTTCAATGATGCGGCCTTTTTTGTCGAAGATCAAAAGTCCGTCCATGGCTGAATCAAATATTTTCCGGTACTGACTCTCCTTGCTCAACAGGGCCTTTTCCATCTGGCGGCAGCGGAGGGCCTTTTGTTCCAGTACCGCATTCTTTGCGGCCAGTTCTTCGTAAGTCGGTTTTCTGTTCATTTCATATCCCGCAGGCGTTTCTGTAAACACACATGGCCGTCACCATGATGGAATTCAACTCACAGGGGTCCATCCCGGCACCGAAAGCTTTACATCGATCGCCGGCCAGGCGCTTCAGCCATCTCTCCAAAATTTGGCTGCGGGCGCCGTTATGGACACAGACGAACAAAATTTTTCCCCTCACGCGCTTTCCTTCCGTCATAAATAAAGCTCCTACAAAACTTATAGCATGAATCATGAGAAATATCATTGCCCTGCAGACCTGCCCCCATACTCTTTTCGCTGGATTATTTGCTTGACAGTTACGCGGAAAGGGTTTTTATATATTCCTATATTAGAATATAGGAGGACAAAGATGGTCGAATTTATCAGGGTTATGAAAGCTCTGTCCGATCCGAACCGCATCAAGGTACTCAAGCTGCTTCAGCATCGCGTCATGTGCGTATGTGAACTTCAGGCGGCTCTCGAAATCGCCCAGTCAACTGTGTCAAAACACTTGAAGATACTGGAGAATGCCGGTCTTGTATCCTGCGAAAAAGACGGACTTTGGGTCAATTACGCTCCAGGGAACGGCAGCCGGAGCCCTTATGCGGCCACCCTTTTGGGTAATCTTCGCCACTGGCTTGCGGATGACCCGGATATAAAAAAGCTCGATGCCGTGGTGCCGCTGTTGAACCGTGAAGTGCTCTGCGGGAAATAGCAACCCCATATATCGTCGAATAAGAATATATTAAGGGGGTTTTCAACAGATGAAGGAATGGACAAAACTGGGGATCATCATCGCGGTATTCCTGAGTGCCTATTATATTCCTCTGAATCACCCAACGGTTCGCCAGGCGGGCCTTGAAGCGTTTCTGATGCTTCAGGATTACGCCCGTCTCCATGTCCTGACCTGCCTTGTCCCGGCCTTCTTCATTGCCGGGGCCATTTCCGTATTCGTTTCTCAGGCGTCGGTACTCAAATATTTCGGGGCCCAAGCGAATAAAACACTTTCTTACTCTGTTGCCTCCGTTTCCGGAACAATCCTGGCCGTCTGCTCCTGTACGGTGCTGCCGCTTTTTGCCGGAATTTATACACGCGGTGCGGGCATCGGGCCAGCAACAGCGTTTCTTTATTCAGGTCCTGCCATTAATGTTCTGGCCATAATCCTCACCGGCCGGGTTCTCGGGTGGGAAATGGGTGCCGCCCGTGCCGTCGGCGCGGTTTCCTTTGCCGTAATAACCGGTCTGTTGATGGCCCTGATCTTCCGCAAGGATGACTCTGACCGTACCAACGGCCCGCTTGTCCTCCCTGCAGAAGAAGACCGATCCCGTCGGCTCTGGCAGGACATCGTTTATATGTTGACCATGGTCCTGATCCTGATCTTCGCCGCCTGGGCCAGACCGGCACCCGGTACGGCGGGCCTCTGGCCGTTCATTTTTTCCACCAAATGGTATATCGTTATTGTTTTATTCATTATTCTGGGCGTGATTCTTAAATCATGGTTCAGTCGGGAAGAGTTGAAAAGCTGGGTGGACACCACTTGGTGGTTTATGAAGCAGATTTTTCCCCTCCTCGTCGGCGGCGTCCTGGTCGCGGGCTTTCTCCTGGGGCGTCCCGGTTATTCCGCCCTGATTCCGGAAACCTACATTCAGGGACTGGTCGGCGGCAATTCCCTCTGGGCGAATCTCTTCGCCTCCGTTGCCGGGGCGTTCATGTATTTCGCCACCCTGACGGAAGTCCCGATTCTGCAGGGGCTGATCGGAACCGGCATGGGAAAGGGGCCGGCGCTGGCTCTCCTTTTGGCTGGACCGGCCCTGTCACTCCCCAGCGTGATCGTGATCGGCAGCGTCATGGGAGTGAAAAAGACAATGGTTTTCTGTTGTATCATCATTCTCCTGTCCGCCCTGGCGGGCATGATATTCGGATGGATGATGGGTTAATTCTTTGAATATCGGGTAACAGGAAAAAGGAGGAATATTATGGATATCAAAATTTTAGGAACCGGTTGCGCCAAGTGTGAACAGGCGGAGAAGCTGGTGAAGGAAGTCCTCTGTGAAACCGGTGTCGAAGCCCAGGTGGAAAAGGTGGTCGATGTAAAAAGTATCGCCGAATACGGAGTCATGTTGACCCCAGCGGTGGTCGTGGACGGAGAGGTCAAGATTGTCGGCAAGATCCCCAAAAAGGAAGAGATCAAGGGCTGGCTGGACAAATAACAAACCGAACAGAATTGCAAAGGAGGCGTGATGTCGAAAAAAATTGGGGAAAAACTTTCCTTTCTGGATCGGTATCTGACCCTGTGGATTTTTTTGGCCATGTTCGTCGGCGTCATGTGGGGTTATTTGTATCCCGGCATCCGGGATGTCATCAGTCTCTTCCAAGTCTATACGACCAATATCCCCATTGCCATCGGCTTGATTCTCATGATGTACCCGCCCTTGGCCAAGGTCAAATACGAAAAACTGGGGGAGGTTTTCAAAAATGGCCGAGTTCTGATTTTATCCCTCGTTCAGAACTGGGTGATCGGCCCCATTCTGATGTTTCTTTTGGCCATCATTTTTCTTTCGGGATATTACCACTATATGGTGGGTTTGATCCTCATCGGCCTGGCCCGGTGCATCGCCATGGTCATCGTCTGGAACGACCTGGCCGAGGGAGACCGGGAATACTGTGCGGGTCTCGTGGCCTTCAATTCGATTTTTCAGATTCTGTTTTTCTCGTTCTATGCCTGGCTTTTCATCACCATACTGCCAACCTGGATCGGGATGGAGGGCGCCGTTGTCGATGTATCCATGACCCAGATTGCCAAAAGCGTTTTCATTTATCTGGGAATACCCTTCGTCGCCGGAATGATTACCCGTTTCGTCTGCCTGAAAACCAAAGGCGTCGCCTGGTATGAAAAAGAGTTCCTCCCGAAGATCAGTCCGATCACCCTGATCGCCCTGCTCTTCACCATTCTGGTCATGTTCTCCCTGAAGGGCGATTACATTGTCGAACTGCCCCTTGATGTGGTCCGGATCGCGATACCCCTGTGCATTTATTTCGTGATCATGTTCTTTGTCTCCTTCTATCTGTCCATGAAGGCGGGAGCGACCTATGAACAGTCGACAACCCTGAGTTTCACGGCAGCCTCAAATAACTTCGAACTCGCCATCGCCGTCTCTATTGCCGTCTTCGGTCTGAATTCCCGGGAGGCCTTTGCCTGCGTCGTCGGGCCCCTTGTGGAGGTCCCGGTGCTGATCAGTCTTGTAAACGTATCCCTCTGGTTCAAAAGGAAATATTTTCCCTACGCCAAGGAAACACCGACGGGGGTATGCCACGTGACATGCCGGAACTGAAGGCATATCCAATTGACAATTGGGAAAAAGAAGAGACGCCTCTCGTATGTGCCGTCCTTGAGGAAATATTTATGGGAGAAAGTTCTGAGCGCTTTTGATCCGGAGCCGACGGGTTTTACGAAGCCGTCATAATGTGGATAAACGCATCGTCCAGATTCGCATCAGGACGCGTCGGACAGGCACCGCGGACAATTTCTTCCGGTGTTCCAGACGCCACAATTCCGCCGGCGTCAATCATGACAATCCGGTGACAATGCAGGGCGTCATCCATATAATGGGTGGTCACAAAAATAGTCATGCCCCCGCCAGCCAGGTTAACGATGAATTCCCAGAAGGCTTGCCGGGTCACAGGGTCCACGCCCGATGTCGGCTCATCCAGAAACAGAATCTCCGGTTTATGGAGCAAGGCACAGCCCAGAGCGAGTCTCTGGTGCAATCCCGGGGGCAGTTCCCGGGTCAGCCGGTCCCCGAATCCTTCCAACCGCGTCATTTCCGTAATCCAGCGGATGCGCTCTTTCCAGAGGTTCTCGGGAACGCTGTACACCCCCAGATAAAAACGGAGATTCTCGAAAGGCGTCAGGTCTTCGTAAAGGGAAAACCTCTGAGACATGTAACCTATAGACCGTTTGATTTTCTCTGGTTCGGTTTGAATATCATGGCCGGCGACGGTTCCCCCACCCGACGTGGGTCGGAGAATACCGCAAAGCATACGGATTGTCGTCGATTTTCCCGATCCGTTGGAACCGAGAAAACCAAATATTTCTCCTCGTTTCACGGAGAAAGAAATCTTGTCCACGGCAACGAACGAACCGAACTGTTTTTTCAGGTTCATCACCTGGATGATGTCAGATGCTGAAAATACCATATTCGAGTTTCCCGTCCGTTTCCATGATCAGCCCTTTGATCGCCGCCTCCAAACTTGGAGCGTCATTTTTTATTTCACGGGGAGGCGCGGATACCAGCAGTTTTGATCTGTGCATCAACCCCAAATGCTGGCACCGTTCCCCTTCATCCATATAGGCTGTCGAAACCAGAATGGTCAAGCCACGATCGCGCATCTCATACAGCATCTCCCAGAATTCACGACGTGAAACGGGGTCGACACCATTGGTCGGCTCATCCAGCACCAGAAGGCGCGGTTCATGGACAAGGACACAGGCCAAACCCAGTTTCTGTTTCATACCCCCGGAAAGGTTCCCCGCATAACGGTCCATAAAAGGCAGCAATCGGGTAAATCCGAGATAACGCTCTTTACGATCAGCCCTCTCTTTGCCGATGATGCCATAGACATCGAGGAAAAAATCCATATTCTCCTCGACGGTCAGGTCCTGGTAGAGAGCAAATCGCTGGGGCATATAGCCCAGCAAGCGCTTGGCCCGATCCCTTTCGGAGGAGACATCGAACCCGCCGACGGTAATGTTCCCCTCTCGGGGGGTCAGCATCAGGGCGATCATCCTCAGCAGCGTCGTTTTGCCCGCCCCATCGGAACCGACAAGACCCCAGATCGTTCCTTCGGGAACAGAAAGGCTGACATTCTCAACCGCTACAACAGGGCCGAAGGAAAACGATACACGGTCCACGATTACGTAAGGCTGGTCAACGGCAGGATCCATAACATTAGCGAACATCACCAAGCAACGTTTGAAATCATTTTGGGGAAACATCCCTCCACGTCATGAACTACTTCAGCCAGGCGTCTGCTGGCATAGCGGATTTCAACTCCATGTCCGGGTTGGGAATCGACACCTTGACCAAATATACAAGTTTCACCCGTTCCTTGTGGGTCTGAATCATCTTAGGTGTAAATTCAGCTTCAGGAGAAATATAGGCCACAGTCCCCTGATAGATTCGATCCGGAAAGGTATCTACCCGCACGTCAACCATCTGACCCGGCTTGACCTGGCCGATTTCCGTCTCACCCACAAAGATCTTCAAATCAATGACGGAAAGGTCCGCCAGGGTCATCACCTCCTGGGCAGGCGTAACCACCTCCCCCGGCTCCACATTCCGGCTGGTAATGATCCCGTCGACCGACGCTTTCAACTGCCGGTAGGCAAGCTGTATCTCAGCCTGGCGCCAGGCCGCCCGGGCGGAAATCACTTGAGCCTTTGCCCCCTGAACCTCGGCCTGTATGGCTTCAATTCTTTCCATCCGGCTGCCCTCTTTAGCAAGGTCATAAGACTCGATATTGCGTTCATAATCGTGCAGGGCCACATCGTAACGCAATTGGGCCGCATCCCATTCTTTCTCGGAAACAACACCGTCCTCGAAAAGTCGCCGGTATTTCTGCATGTTCTTTCGGGCCTCTTCCATAACCGCTTTCGCCGACAGAAATGCCTGGCGGGCCCTTTCGATATCCTGGGGACGATTACCGGTCCTGATCTCTTTCATCTGGGCGGACAGTGTTCTTAAGGCAGCCTGAGCACGCTCGTAATTTGCCCGGGCCTGATCATGCCGGGCCTGCAATTCCTGAGGCTCCAACTCTGCGAGCAGCTCCCCGGCGGACACGGCGTGTCCTTCATCCGCAAGAACCTGCAAGACCTTGCCAGACACCTGAAAGGACAGACGATACTGGGTAGCCTCAATCGTTCCTGAATAATATAGCTCGTGCGTCCGCCCCTTCCATTGGCCGAAATAAACCACTCCAGCGACCAGAAGCACAAGGAGCGAGAAAACGACGATGATTATGATCTGTTTTTTCAAACCAGCCCCTCGTTTCGTCTGAAGGGGTACAACATTTCAGACGGCATGGTTCCCCGTTGCGTGCGTGAACGTTTTGCTCCGCCCTATCAGCAAACATTTGAAGTGATTCGCCTGTCAGGATGATCACGCGTGATGGCGCACTCCAAGGCG
>JAAYKM010000022.1 GCA_012522415.1 Deltaproteobacteria bacterium
CTTCCAGACCGACATCATGCAGCATATTGGGATCGTTCATCAGGACGTGCGCGAATGGCCGTTTAATCCCCATTTGTCTGGCCTGCTTCAGGACGGTGCCGCCATCAGGAGGCCAGTTCCCTGTGTAAATGACTTCAGCGCCGGACGCCTTGATTTTCGTGAGGTACGGTGCGAAGTCAGTCAGAAACAGCTTATGATAGTCTTCACCAACAATCTGCGCCTCGGGATAGTATTCTTCCAAGCCTTTTTTGAAGCCATCGGCGATTTCATGCCCATACGAATAATCTTGGCAGAGAATGTAGAATTTTTTCTCTTTCCCCCGGAGCGCATAGTAGTAGGCCATGCCGCGTCCGACCTGTTCGGTTCCCACGGAAGTCATGAAGGCATAGCGCGAAAAGTTGGTAGAGTCCTGAAGTCCGTCGGCCAGGTTGCTGACGCAATGCGAAATAATGCCATATTTCTGGGCTGTCTCGTTCATGATCTTCATCATGTTGCTACCAGCAGTGCCCCAGAAGACATGGACCTTTTCCTTCAGAGCCAACCTTTCACTGACTTTCTTGCACTGATCGGGCTTTGACATGTGATCGCCCTTGACAACTTCAATCAGTTTCTTCTTGCCGTCCACCCAAATGCCACCTCGTTTGTTGATGTCATGCGCAACCCAGCTTGCAACGGCCCAAGCGATCTGCCCGTTGAAAGCCCCCGGTCCGGAGAAGCAGGTGATGACGGCAATTTTGATCGTATCGCCCGTCGGGCTCACCCACGTGGCTGGATCGAAATCGGACATATCCGACATCTTATCCGCGTCGAAGGCCGCGTTGGGTTTAGGCACCTTTTCTGCCATGGATCCCTTAACCGCTCCCTCCTTGGTTGTTTTGACAGTAGCCGCTTTCTCCTCTTTGGCTGCAAAGGCATAGGATGATCCGTAAACTGCCAAGCATAGGATTAGTAATAGACTGAAACAAGCAACTACACTCTTCTTGGAAACTTTCATGTTGAACCTCCTTCTTTGTCATATTAATTCAGCCTGTGAAGCAGACAAAGATTCCGGCTGATCACAGACATTCTGTTTTTAACGCGGTTCGTTTTTTTCAATCTCTTCTGCAAGCTTTTCCATTTCCGGCCCCTCATGAAGGACCTTATCCCGGTACAGGGATTCGATCCTCTCCGGTGAGTTACCGAGTACCTGGGAAAGTTCTTATCTGTTGTGTTCGCCGAGAAACGGTGCATAACCTTGAATTCCAGGGGGCGTTAAGGAGAACTTCATGGGGCTCCCGAACATTTTTATTAGCCCCAAAAACGGCTGAAATTTTATCTGCCTCATCTCCCGGGCCGCGATGTGCTCGTCGGTAGTGGCCAATTCCTCAATGGTTTTCACACGGGAACAGGGAATCCCGGCGGTGTCTAGTTTTTTTTCAGCTTCTTCAACCGAATCCTGAGACATCACCCAAGACTCGAGTGCTTTGTGAACAACATGAGCGTTCTCCGCGCTGCAGCGACCTGTGACCCTGCTCGTGCGCGGATCCGTCCTCAGCCACTCGTAACCCGGACCCATGACATCCACAAGCTCCGGCCAGCGGGCTTCCGTCAGTACGGCAATGGCGATCGCTCCGTTTTTTCCTTCATATATTCCGTACGGCGCGCTGGTGCTGCTCTGTTTACCCATTAAGGGTGTAATACCGGGACGGCCAGCGGCCTCGCCGGTCCAGTAGAACGGGAAGGATGTCTCGTGGAGCGAAAAAAGGCAATCAACCATGGAGATGTCGATATTTTGACCCTCTCCTGAAAGCATCCGGTGGTAGAGCGCTGCCAGAATGGCCGTGCAGGCGTGCATGGCCGCGGTCGTATCGCCGATCGCAATGGGAGCGGGAACCTTCTGTTGCGTCAAGCCCACCC
>JAAYKM010000023.1 GCA_012522415.1 Deltaproteobacteria bacterium
GCACGGGCGCACGTGCCATTGGCAAATTAATCGATCAAATCTATTCGGACACCTATGTTACCAATCATGCTTTTGAGCAAACCGATCTTGAACGCGGTATTGTCGTGCGAAACACCAAAACGCAGGAAGAATTTCTTACAATCAATTTTGGCAACTATGTCCACGTCCAGGCGCTTGAAAAGTTCATCAAAGGGAAAGCCGAAAAGGTTATGCCCCAATACAACAAAGATTTCAGACGCGCCGCTGTTGCATTTGTCCTGAAAATCACCAAACCGAATCTGACGTTTGACAGTGAAGCAACGGACAAAAAAAAACAGGAAGCGATACAATCGATTAAACCTTCCTATTTCCAGGTTCTCAAGAACGAGATGATTGTCCGTGAAGGGGAGAAGATCACTGAACCCATCAAAGACAAACTGGATGCCTATTACAAAGCCCGGGAAGGAAAAAGCAGACTTGGAGCCATCGCCTCTTTTTTCGGCGTCACCCTTATTGCTTTGCTGCTTGGCATCGCCTGTATTCCTGCCATTCGCAAATGGAAGCCCAAAACCCAGGAATTGAAAACAATCATGCTCTTCCTCGCCACCCTGGTTTTGGTGCAATTTATCCTGATTCGTTTCGGCTTGATCATTTCCGATGCCGTTGCCCGCGCCTTTCCCGTTTTAATCCCTCAGGATTGCTTTTATGCCATCCCTTACGTCGTTGGAGCCATGCTGGCTACCGTCTTAATTAACGACCGCATCGCCGTCATTTTCAGCGTGTTCGTATCGTTCCTTTTGGGATTTCTTTTCGATGACCGGGTTATTATGCCGATTTTTTCAATGGCTGGCTCCATTTTTGTCATATACCAGATATACTTTACCAAGCAGAGGTCCGCCTTTTTCGTGGCGGGACTGCTGCTCGGCGCGATTAACAGCGTTATCATTTTTGCCATCACCCTCGAATCCAAAGCACCCCTCGACTGGATATTCCTGGTCAAGTCACTGATGGGTTTCATCGGAGGCATGGCTTCCGGGATCATTGCCGCCGGTTTTCTCCCTCTTTTTGAATCCTTCTTCAAGTTAACGACGGACATCAAACTCCTTGAACTGGGCAATCTCAATCAACCCATTTTTCAGCGCATGATTATTGAAACCCCCGGCACCTATCATCACAGCATCATTGTGGCCTCCCTTGCCGAGTCGGCGGCGGAAGCCATTGGCGCGAATGCCCTTCTCGCTAAAGTAAGCGCCTATTACCACGATGTCGGCAAACTGGTGAAACCACATTATTTCATTGAAAATCAACCGGTCGGCGAAAATAAGCATGAGAACCTGTCTCCCAAAATGAGCAGCCTGATCATAATATCTCACGTCAAGGACGGTTGCGATTTCGCACGACAGTTGAATCTGGGAAGCCGGATTATCGATATTATTCGTCAGCATCATGGTACGAGCCTCGTCACTTATTTTTACAATAAAGCGAAAAAACACTCAGATACCACCTTCAATAACCTCTCGGATTCCGATTTTCGCTATCCGGGACCAAAACCGCAAACCAAGGAAGCGGGCCTGGTCATGCTCAGCGATGTCATTGAGGCCAGTTCCCGGACTCTTGATGACCCTACTCCATCCCGCATAAATAATCTTGTCCATGAGAGGATTGAAAAAATCTTTCTGGACGGACAGCTTGATGAATGTGAACTGACACTAAAAGATTTGCACAAAATCGCCGAAAGTTTCATCCGGATACTCACGGGGATTTTCCATCACCGGATTAATTATCCGGATCAAACGGACTCCCAAGAGATGCGCATGGTAAAAGAGACCCCCCTGTAAAGGAGGATTGATGCCCTTACTGATCAACAACCGACAAAATGTTATCAAGATAAACGGCCGACAAATGCGGGCGGATATGTTAAAGGTGATCAGATATTTAGAGTGTGAGGATCATGAAATCAGCCTGCTTCTGGTAGACGATCATACCATCCAAGACCTCAATCGAGAGTATTTGGGCCGAGACAAGCCAACCAACGTGATATCTTTCGGCATGCGGGAGGGGGAATGGCAAAACATTCAACCGCGTGTTCTGGGAGATATTGTCATATCTGTTGAAACGGCTTTGCGGGATGCCCAGACGGAAGATATCGACATACACGATGAGATCCTTTTTTTGTTCATTCACGGCTTGCTCCATTTGCTCGGCTATGACCATGAAAATGGGGTGATGGAGGATGCCATGATTATGATGAACAAAGAAATGGAGATTTTTAAAAGGGTCAGAAAATATCCCTTGGATTAAGATCCCACGCCAAACGATTGACATATCGGTATCCTGAAAAAACCATACCCCTTTCCGGACGTTTCCTGATTCTTGGACTCAATAATGGACCTCAGCCAGGAACAACCCGTGAGCCGGTGCGGTCATTCCGGCTTTCCGCCTGTCTCTGGAATCGAGAATAACCTTCAAGTCCTCCGGTGTGATTTTCCCCTTCCCCACTTCAACAAGTGTTCCCACAATGTTTCTCACCATGTGCCGAAGAAACCCGTCGGCCGTGATCGTGATGAGCAGTTTTCCCCGATCGTCCCTGTCAAGCTCAACGTCTAAAATGGTTCTTGTGTAGTTTTTAACCTTGCTCCCCGTACCACAGAATGCCTTGAAGTCATGGGTCCCTTTAATAAAACAGGCTGCCTTCTTCATGCACTCTAAATTCAACTCTTTTCGTACATGCCAACAGTAATATCGGTTGATCGCCGTGTTCGTCGTATTATTCCAGATATGGTACACATACTTTTTTGATTTTACGCTGAATCTTGCGTGAAATGACTTGGCCATCTCTTCGACCCGCTTAATCACAATGTCATCGGGCAACACACCGTTCAGTGCACGCAACAAATTTTCTTCGCGTATCCTGGCGGTCATCTGAAAATTCGCGACCTGATTGAAGGCATGGACCCCACTGTCCGTTCTCCCTGATCCAATTACAGTAACCTCTTCTCTGGTGATCAATTTAATTTTTTCCTCAAGAGTTTGTTGAATACTTCGGTGTCCTCTCTGCCTCTGCCAACCGTGGTAGCGGGTACCGTCATACTCGACAACTATTTTGATATTTTTCATTAAGTCCATGCCTGCTAATTAACTGATTGACGAAATATGGAATATCGCCGACACACGTTATTTCAAAAATAACTCAGCCCATCCGAGATCCATGGGATGATCCACGATTCCACCTTGGCTTGATAAGGCCTGTTTCTTAACTTCAAAACCGTTCAGGCTATTCGTCAATCTTGAGGTTTATTTTGGTTTTCCCCGCGACCATACTGACCGTTTCCTCCTTCCAGCCTGAGCCGCATCCTCAGTTCGTCTGGTTTCATGATCAGTCTTTCATTGGCCTCAGCCAGGATGTGGATACGCCTGAGCAGATCGCTGTTGCGTGCCAGTTTGCTCCGAGCACGGTCGTACCAGATGTTGTCTTCCAAACCGGTTCTTACACCCCCACCCATGGCAATGGCCATGGAATTGATGGGTAATTGATAATCCCCGACCGCCCCCATGCTCCATAAGGACGACGGTGGAAGGTCGTTCAACATTATGCCGCTATGCAGGAGATTGGCCTGGGCACAGGCCACGTTACCCAAAATGAGATTGAAATAAAAAGGTGGTTTAAGCAAACCCTTGTTGATTAGATATTTGGCATAATGAATCATACCGATGTCGAAGGCCTCCAATTCGGGCATGATGTCACGATTCAGCATCTCCCTGGCCAAAGCCTGAACCATTTCAGGATCATTGATGCTGGCCTGTCGGTTAAAATTGAGAGAGCTCAGGGTAAGGCTTCCCATATCCGGTTTGTCACTTCCGGTGAGTTGCAGAACCTCTGAACGCTTTTCAAGTTCGTTAAAATTTCGGCCACTCAAGGAAACCCCAATGACAAGATCACAGGAAAATTTACGAATTCCTTCAATGATACTGCGATATACCTCCGCTTTATAGGTCTGGGCCCCCGTCCGCTTATCACGGGCGTGCAAATGCACCATGGTGATGCCGATTTCAACGGCTTCATGGACACTTTCCACGATTTCTTGAACTGAAATGGGAACATGAGGTGTCATGACTTTGGTAGGAATCATACCGGTGGGAGCGTAATTCAGAATCAGGTTCATTATTTCGACCATCTACCAACAGAGTGGGTGTCCATAGATTAGCGGTTGACCAATTATCTGAACCACTCCGTTCATATAAACGAAGCTTCCGACCATTTCACCCTGAATCAGGGTCCAGAACGGAGAGCACTCTCAACAAAAGCCTCTAAGACAGTGGTATCCCTTGGAAAGAGGAGACCATGGGCGATTAAACGCATTTTGTCAAGGGTGAAAAATAACGATGCTGTGATGTTGACTAAAAAACATTAATTATTAAATTTGGTAAAGGCAAAAAGCTGTATCCTCCGTCGTTAATAAACCAACCTTCCTCCGTAATGAAAGAAACTCGTTAACTGACCCTTCTAAACATTATCCGCAAGAAAGGAGACAGATTATGTCGGAAAGTACTTACAAGATCATCGAACTGAACGGCGTCAGTAAAATTTCCTGGGAAGACGCGGCCAAGAACGCCATAGAAACCGCCACCCAAACACTCAAGGAAATGAGAATTGCGGAAGTTGTCAAAATGGATCTGACCATAGAGGATGACAGGGTCGTCATGTTTCGAACCCGATTAACAGCGTCTTTCAAATATATCAGCGGTTGATGATATGCCGTTCTTTTGGGCAGGCGAAATGAATGCATGGCTTCTATCGAAAAAACTCTGCGATCAAGGGAACAAATCCACCAAGGACTAAAAACAATAAAAGTCTCTTTGCAGGCAGTATTATGGCATAACAAGCAAGCAAAGGCTCCTAAACGACATCCCCTGACAGAAACGCGTCAGAAGCGGCAAAGGAAGATTGGTTTATTAACGACAAGGGATAAAAATTTTTGCCCCGAATTCCACTTCATTACGGAACTAAAGATTCCAATCCTTGTTACCCCGTCATTGACAAGGACAAGCATCTGATCGATGTCATTGCAAGCCGACGCATCCCCGCTTGCCTTGGTCCGGAGGATGATCTGAAGGATTCGAGAATCTGGAGATCAACATCATTGTTTATTCGAATGGCGGCAGGGCTGACCAGGGACAGGTCAACAAATATCATTGCATTGATCCACACCTCGGCACAAAAAACCAAGAAGGGGCTTGCCCGTATATATGAACGATCCCGTCCCCTATTAACCCGCCATTCTTTTGCCCTTCGGCCCCGGGAGAACCGGGGCCTTGGCGCCCTCGCATTGCACACTTTCTGGCATGCTTCCAGAACACCTGCCGTTCCCACCATCAAATCCGGCCCGGATACTTCAATATGGAGATTCGAGACGAAGATTTCGTTTCATTACGGCGTGCTTCGGAACTCTTCGCTCAAAAACCGTGCCCGGGAAACGTCCTCTCGTGTCATCTCCTTTTCCAGATTATCCCGGAGCTCTCGTGCCCTTGTCACCCCCTGTGCGGCCGCAACATCCAGCCATTTGTATGCATGGATATTATCTTTCGGAACGCCCAATCCCCTCGCATACATCCGCCCCAGATCATATTGCGCTCTGGCCAGACCGAGAGTGGAAGCTCGGGTAAACCACTCTGCCGCTTTCTCATAATCCTGATTAACGCCGTCGCCATTGTAGTACATCACAGCCAAATTGTACTGGGCCGCCGCCAAATCCTGTTCCGCCGCTTTACTGTACCATTTGAAAGCCTCGGTATGGCTCTTGGGAATCCCTAAACCGTCGGAACTCATCATACCTAAATAGTATTGGGCTTCGGCATGCCCCTGAACTGCCGCTTTCGAAAACCATTTGGAGGCCGCGACATAATCCTTCGAAATGATTTCTCCTCTGAAATAAATGCTGCCCAGATTGAACTGGGCATCCGCAAGTCCTTGCTCGGCGGCCCGGTTATACCAGTTCACTGCCTCGACATAATCTTTTGTAACGCCGATGCCATTTACGTACATGCGCCCCAGTTCCTGCTGTGCTTCGGCATGACCCGCAACAGCTTGAACACGAACCTTTTCAAAGGCTGACGCGTAGTCTTGAGACATCACGGAAACGGGTAAACTCAGAATGAACATCGCAACCACAACACCTGACCATGTTTTTTTCATCATAGCATTCCTCCATATGATTTCTTTATGAGGGTCCCTTGAATCCATTTAAAAGCATTGAGTGCCGTTGATCAATAATGAAGATTTTTGTAAAAAGTCCACAGGCCAACGGGAACCAACACAAACAATTACGAATGCGCATGGGTTGGACGAAAATCCCATGCAACCATGCATACATGGATGGCAACTCTTATCCTCCTTTAGCGTTTCCAATGCCGGTGATGTAATGGTTGCAATCGGGAATCGTAAAACCCGATTTTTCTCCAATTCATCTTACTTCGTTCCTCCCTCTCTTGCAATTCCTACCGATTCATCAGATAATGCCCGGGTGAGCTTCAGGACCTTACTGCTGGGTTGACGGGCTAATCACCCCATATGGAAGAATGATCCGCATGCAGGACAACACCCATAAATATAGCTGTTTTAATAATACATACCGCCGGTGTTGCCTCATCCTCATCCTTTGCGTTTTTATTCTTTCAAGTTGCATCCATATGCCAGAAACGATCCGTGACATCAGGGAGCTCCCGCAGGATCACACTTGGTACATGACATCAGAGCACGTTTTGATGCCCGATGCAGAACAAAAATCAGCCGACGCACGATACAATGCCCTCTACTTCTCCCCATGGCATCGCACGAAGCCTCTTCGTACCCTGGATTCTGTCCGGAAGTCATTTCTTAAATTCGAACTTAACCCAGGATATGGCGAAAACTTGCGTAAGCGCGACCCAACATGGGCCAAAAATTTGCGGGATATGGCCGCTCTCGATGGTTATCCAAACATGTCCCGTTCCGGGATAACCACCCGGAATACTGACTTACGGATCCTTCCAACGCGAAAACCTGTTTTTTACAGCAGGAGTGGATATCCCTTCGATAGATTGCAGGTATCACTTATTTCCGCCAATACACCGATTTATATTTCCCACGTTAGCCGGGACAAGACATGGTTCCTAGTTGAAACACCCTATGCATCTGGCTGGCTGGATGCCCGACATATTGCGCTGGCAGATGAAAATTTCAAACGAAAATGGGAAAAGGGTACATACGTCGCTATAATCACCGATAAAACCCCAATTTATGATGATCAAAACCATTTTCTTTTCAATGCACCCCTCGGTTCCCTCTTTCCCTTCATCTCTGAAACGGACAACACCATTCGAATCATGTACGCGGCAGGGGATACCACCAAACGGGCTATAACGGGGGAGACGCTTCTCTCCAGCGAAGCGGCAGCCGTCAAACCTCTGCCCCTGGCGGGAGCCAACATGATACGGATAGCCAACAACTTGACCAACGAAGCTTATGGCTGGGGTGGTCTTTATGAAAACCGAG
This sequence comes from Deltaproteobacteria bacterium, assembly GCA_012522415.1. Lineage (NCBI taxonomy): Bacteria > Pseudomonadati > Myxococcota > Myxococcia > Deltaproteobacteria bacterium. The sequence goes on from JAAYKM010000023.1 coordinate 7,511, forward strand.
ATTGTTCCGCCATGCTCAAAGACATGTTCGCTCCTTTCGGCCTCTGGCTCTCTCGTCATTCTGCCGATCAGGCAAAACGGGACGGGTATTTCATCGATCTGGCCCCCCTTTCCCTTGAGGTGAAGGAAAAAACCATCCGGGAAAGGGGCGTTCCTTACATGACGCTTCTATGGATGAGGGGGCATATCATGCTGTACATCGGGCAATACGAAGGTGAATTGCTCGTATTCCATAACCTGTGGGGCGTTTCAACCGCAAATCTCTGGGGAATGCGCAAACGGCTGACTGTTGGTCACGCAGCTATCACCACGCTGCGCCCGGCGAGAATCTTCAATACTTCTTCTCCAAATGAAAGTGATTTCCTTAAGAACGTCATCGGGATGACACTACTCGGCGAACAACCGGATTTTTAGTTGGGATCAATTGATCATTCGATGTTGCGTTCTATGCTGGCCGTTACAGGGATTTAAACCACACGTTCATGCTTTCAATATGACCGCTGATATTGGTGTTATTGATCAGCCTGCCGCCAAAGCAGTAGCCTCCCCTTGCAAAAGTTATGTTCATGCCAACGGAAGCGGCCCGGGCAATCGTGTATGCGGTCCTGATGCCTTTTGCCCTTACTTCCTTTTCCATGGCCAAAAGCAGGTTAAAAGCAAGTCCGTTCCCTTCCCATTCCGGGAGAGTCGCAAAATCCGTCATTTCCACACTTTCTTCGTTTCGGTCCATTTCGGCAGAAGAAAGCGCGACGAGATTCCCATGAACTTCTACACCAAAATAATCGACGTCATTTTCCATCGTTTGGATCAGGTATTCGGGATAATCAATGGGGAAAGGGTAAGACTGAAAGACCCGGGCATAGAGGCGGCTCATCAGGGGTGCATCGGTGCGGTTGCATGGTCGAATACGAAACGGTAAACCCGTTTGGCACACGGGTTTCCCTGCATGACAACGCTTGATCGCAAGATCGGCAATCCGGTCCAATTCGTCGCGGTAATCTTCCTTTTTTCGGAACTTCTGAAGGTATTTACCAAGAAAGAGAGCCGATTCCAGACCGCGGAAATACCCGGAAACACAGGCCTCCTTCTCGTATCCAGCGTCTATGAACAACCGTGCAAGGGTTGCGGGGACCTTAGCGAAAACTTTTGAATACCCCTCATCAACGGCCAGAACTTCCACCTTTTCAATCAATTTTTTCGGATCCGATGAGCCGATTTTCATGATATAGACGCGGTCGTTCAATGGTCCGTGCTGGATCAGGGCATCCCCAATGTGTTCGATTCTGTCCGGTTCATGCCGGATCATCATGGCTATTTTCCTCCCTACGGGCCATGCGTTGGTTGTCAGCGGGAATAAGGGAAATGGTTTTGTCATGATCGGCCAACAGTTTCGTGATTCCCAGATCCTCATAATCCTCCATATTCCCGTTTTCATGCTGCAGGATGCAGTCGTCGCAGTTGCGGTCACAGACGATCGCTCCATAATCATCCGGTTCCTTATACGTTGTAATGACCCCCTCGTAATTCCGCAGGATGATTTTAGTCGGCGACCAGGAAATCAGGTAGTTGGGCATAACAGGAATTTTGCCTCCGCCACCGGGAGCATCGATAACGTAGGTTGGGACACAGAGACCACTCGTGTGCCCGATCAGATTTTCGAGAATTTCGATGCCCTTGCCTACGGGTGTGCGAAAATGAGAAAGCCCATCCGAAAGATCGCATTGGTAAAGATAATAGGGACGGACCCGGTTTGCGGCAAGACCGTTTACTAAAGCCCGCATGATCAGGGTGCAATCGTTGACCCCTGCCAGCAGAACCGACTGGTTTCCCAGAGGGATTCCTGCATCGGCAAGCCTAGCCAAAGCTTTCCGGGATGCACCCGTCAATTCCCTGGGATGGTTGAAGTGCGTATTAAACCATAAGGGATGATATTTATTGAGGATGTTTACCAGATCTTTGGTGATGCGGTAAGGAAGTACCACGGGCATTCGTGAACCGATGCGGATAATCTCCACATGTTTGATGGCGCGCAACTTCGACAGTATCCAGTCAAGATAATCGTCGGAAAGCATCAGCGGATCGCCGCCGCTCAAAAGAACATCTCGTATCCGCGGCGTATTGCGAATATAGTCGAGGCCAGCCGTGATTTCCGTCTTTGAGGGGATTGAATCCACATCTCCGACACGTCGTTTACGTGTACAATGGCGGCAGTACATGGAGCAGATATTGCTGACCAGAAGCAAAACCCGATCCGGATAGCGATGCGTCACCCCTGGGACGGGGCTGTCCAAATCCTCATGCAATGGGTCTCCCATATCGTCTTCCACGATTTTCAATTCAAGTGAGGAAGGAAAGGACTGTCTGAAAACCGGATCAAGGGAGATTTCTGATGGATCGTTGTTGATAAGGGACAGGTAATAAGGGGTAATCGACATGGGGAATTTGGCTTCTGTAAGGCCGAATTGCGCACGTTGTTCATTATTCAGAGTGATCTTCATCAGCCTTTCAAATGTGTCAAGTGTACGTACACTATGGCGTATCTGCCATTTCCAATTTCGCCATTCCTTGAAGGTGGCGGCCGGATCAATGCTTTCCATGATTTCCTTCTGTCTGAGGTAGAGGCTCATGGTTTACTCCTTTCTTGGCAACCGTTCTTTTCTCCGGTTTTGCAGCACAGCCATGAAAAGACGAGGCGTGATTAAATATCTTGAATGCTTTGCGGGGAGACCCCTTTTCAAGCTGTTCGACAAAAGCCTTCCGAAAGGGATCGTTATCAATGCATGCAAGACTTCAGCAGGCCGGAATCTGCTTATGCGTAAAAGACTTTAATAACGGACAGACGAAAGAAATGAGGGGTGAGCGTAGGTCCGTCCGGCATCATTTCGCAAAGCTCATTCTGATAGGTCTTTATGCTTGCAACGATTTCCCTGACGGGAGTCTCTTGAATATGGTCTTATTTCGTTAAACGAATTCGAGGTTCATATCACGGCGCTGTTTCTTTTTGCAAGGATTTATCGGCCTTGGATGGAAATCGCTTTGTTGTCGGGAGGATGAAGACGGCGGATCGGGAAAACAACCAATCATATTTTCACCTGCTCGGGACGCACTCTCCATAGTGATTTCGGTAATCGAACCGGGCAGTTCGTCTTTATTCGTAAAATAACAACAGATAATCAATCGTATTTTTACATACTTCACTCATGAAGCGGGAATCTCATAAAAAACCGCAGGGCCAATTACCGCGCAGCGCCCACTTTGAAGACTAAGAAAAAGGTTGCAAGACCCCATCCGTTCCCCGACAACAGGCCATATGGGGAGAACGTTTCAGCCAGATTCGATCTTCTTTCATGACAGGATACAGGGAGGGGGTTATTAACGTCTGCTGTGCCGTTGCTCAGCACTCGCAAGCCCCAAACAGGAATCCGCCTTCTCAAGTTCCGATAATAAATCCTCGACTCCTGAAAACGGCTCCGTCTGTCAGCGGCAATGCCCCCACTAAGGATTTACGCATGTGCATCACCACGCTCCTGCCCCCTCCCATTGAAACGGCATTCCTATTATCGCCTCAGGCTTAATCGTCGCTTGGCCGGAACTTTGAGAGCCAATGTTCCATTAGTTTTCCTGCCGCCTCCCTTCCACCCAACCCGAAAGAGAGAGCTACGGCTACGGCTATCGCACCTAAGGTAAGACCGAAGGCCAGGTTCACAATATCATCGGCAATGCC
>JAAYKM010000024.1 GCA_012522415.1 Deltaproteobacteria bacterium
CGCCTCTTTCTCACCGCTATACGAATTTTCTGGCGTGCAGTCTATTCGGCTGATGACATCACGGCACAAATCGATCAGAAGGTTCGGATCTTTTATAAAGCGGTCGATGTCCTGGTTCATGACAAATTTCACCCTTCAGCAGCCGGGCGACTTTTCAAAACCTCCCGCAAGGCATCATAGACGCCGGTACGCCGTTCCTTGACTTCATAATCCAAAACCGTTTCCAGCAGCTTGCGCACCTTGGCCTGGCTCACATTACTTTGCCGGCACAATTCATCGAGCAATTGCTGGTCTTCTTGGGATAACTTCATGGATTTGCACCCTCCTTGGCCTCCGGGCGGCCTTTGGGTTCGTAAAACTTTACCCGAACGTCCGGCATTTCCTCAAACATCGCCTCGATCATCGCTTTGACCCGGCGCCACTGCAGACCGCCCAATCCAGAACCCAAGGGCGGAACTGGGCGCCCCGGGAGGATCGCACGCGATATCCTACGGCGATGATAGCGGAGAGGTTGTAAAATTTTCGGTTCCGGGAAATCTCCCGGGAACCCTCGGGTTGAACTTGTAAGAATTCCTTACAAGTTGTTTGCGGGTCCAGTTCACCTTCCTGATAGATGGCCTTGAGATGAAGGGTAATATTTTGCGGCGTTGTTTGATACAGCTCGGCCATTGTGACCTGGGTCATCCAGACGGTTTCATCCTGCACCCGAACTTCGATTCGCGTGCGACCATCCTCGGTGCGGTAGAGCAGCATCCGGCTCTGAACAGGCAGCGTATTGTCCTTGTCGGGGGTCTTTTCCCTGCTCATTGCGCCGCTGCCTCCTCGATGAGTTGTTCCACGCGGGCTTTGGCTTGACTCAGCAGCTCTTGCGATCTCTTCTTCGCTCTATGTGATTGAAGAACAAGATCTCGAATCTTTTGTTGCAGTTTATCTGGCAATTTTGGGACAATTATATTCCTTAACCTGCTGTCCGGCACAGCGCTGAGAATGCCGCCCGTTGATTGCTGTTGGAACTGCATACAGACACATTTTGATTTAACAAGCACCAATAAATATTCGGATGAAACACTTATTGGACGAAAGTGAAAAAAACCTGTTGATGCTAAGAAGCCATTTTGGGCAGCATCAATAATAGCTGCTTTATCAACCGAGCCTACTACTGCTGATGCTAGTACATCACCATTGATCACTTGACGACGAGCACGAGAAGGGAGATCTTTGCCAAGCATTGTTCCAAAGCCATCGACTGTTCCTAAAGTAGGGTTGATATTTGAAAGCTCAATATAATTGTAGAGCTGGTTGGGGGCTTGTGCAGGGTCAATATTCGGCTTTAACGCTGCTGCAATACTACTTAGTGGTTCGTAGCCATTTGGGTAGTTTTTAACCGTTTGTTGAGTGGCGGCAAATTGCGGGTGATAATAATCAGCATCAAATCGTCCGTTGGTAAGTGTGTCGCTAAACCGCGCCGTGTAGCCCACCGGTTTTTTGAACTTCAGCTTGTCTAGGCCAAGCTCAGATTCAAGGAGGTTTTGGGCTTGAGAATATGCCTTTTCTGACTCACCCAAACACTTAAATCTCTCTTTGACTAATTCATCTATATTTCGCTGGCATTCTATATTTATTCTTGGAACTAAAAGATTACTCAGTTTGTTTACGGGCAAATATGGGTTCATCTGTTCGGTCCGCTCGCGATCAGCGAGTTTTTGACCCACATTTGAAATCAGGTAAGCTGCGATGTATCCTGGATTCCATCCATTTTTAAGTCTCAGAACAGCAACGTCTTGGTTAACAACAGTATCCCCCTTAAGGTTGTAACATGGCGAAGCTTGGGCGATTCTACGTTTAATTGTGACCACGACACTATCTTTGGCAAGCGCTACTCGGTTCAACTCTCCTGAATAATGAATACTTCGAACTCTTTTAGAAAGGCTGTAATCAATTAACAGAGGAGAGACACATTCGACTGTAATAAAAAAGACTTCTCCACGAGTTAAATCGTGCCTTAACGGGGTGTGGCCGCTTGTAATCCTATCACAACAATCTCTCAACCTAGTGAGTTCAATTCCAGATCTAACCAAGCGGCTTTCTACGTGACCTCCGTCATGTGAATGATATTCTCCATCCATACGTCCACGTGCTATGACATCAAAGTACTGAGCCTGGCTCCAAACCGCCATCACCCCACCTCCCAGAAATCAAACCCCTGCTCCTGGGCAAAGCGTACAAAAGCCTCGGCCACACAGAGTTTTTCCTCGGGGATTGAGGACGCATCCGCCAGATCCGCCGACGTCAGGTCGTAATTGACCAAGTCCTGATCCACCACGAGCTGGCCTTCCTGGGGGTGGCCGTCGGGAAACTCCACCAGATGGCCGTCTTCATCCACCCGGTACTCGTAATCACCGGAGTTGTTCTTGCCGCCGCGCTCGCTCACGGCCATAAAGATCGGGTAGTCCAGGCGCTGGGCCGCTTCAGCCGCGATCCAGCGTTCCTTCAATGTTCCGATCAGGTCCGGGTCCTCCAGGATCAGCTCCAACTTGCCCTTGTTGCTGAGTAGTTTGACCGCGGTCTCCGCTTCGGGGATGGCCCTTTCCAGAGCTTTGATCTCGATCTTGCAGCTGCGCTCTTTGATTTTCTGCTTGTCCTTGAGCCTTTTCACGGCCGTTTTGTGCTCTGACTTGATCGGTTTGAGATGAGCCTGTAACTCGCGCTTGGCGCCTTCCCACTGTTGGACGATGGCCTCGATCTCCATTTTGTGCTGCTGCTGGAGAGCCTCGACGTCGCTGGCGAGGTCGTCGAGCCTCTGCTTGGCCCGGATCAATTCCGCCTTGAGACTGTCGCGTTTATCTTCTGCGTCACTGATCCGTTCTTCCAGTGCAGGATAGCCTTCGGCGGCCATCAACCGTTCGGGCTCTCCCAGTTCATAATCCCGCTCGCCCGGCTCGGTGTCGGGCAGTTCCGGTTCCGGCTCGGCAAAGCTTTCCGCGATGAGGTCGGCGATCTCCTCGGGAATGGCTTCATCCGGCACATCAAAATCATACTGGTGCCTGGCGATCAGGTCTCTGACCTGTTGTTCGTAATCCGGGCAGGCCGCGGCCACTGCCTGCTTGACTTCTTCAATCTTGGCCAGGGCTTCTTCAGTATACTTCTGCAAGAACAGCACCGAGGTTTTGGTGCCGGTATGGGGCTTGAAGGTGTTAGGGTGCAGTCCCACCACGGCCAGCAGGCGCGCTTTTTTCAGAATCCACTCGCGGATGAAGGCCAGGGACGCATTGTTGAACTTGCCCTGAGGCAGCACGACGGCGGCCCGGCCTCCGGGTTTGAGCATCTTGAGCACCCTCTCGATGAAGAGCACGTCGCGCTCCTCCTTGGGGGCCTTGTCCTTGGCGCGTTTGAGAGCCGGCTTGGCCAACTCGTAATGGGCCAGCATCTTGCGGTCCTTCATCTCGCCGGCAAAGGGGGGATTGGTGAGGATCACGTCGAACTTCAGGTTCTCGAAGTACGCCCAGGCATGGTCATCGTCCCGCAGGGTCTCTTGGACCGGGATCTTTTTGATGGTCAGTTTCTTTTCCCGCAGCCCGTGCATCAGGACCTGCCCCGAGGCGGTTTCGTACCAGGTCTTAGGGTCCAGGCTGCTCACATCCGGGCCGAAAATATTGGTGTGGCCGTCACCGGCAATGAGCATCAAGGCCCGGGCGGTTTTGGCTGCGCGGGTTTCAAAGTCGATGCCCCACAGGTACTTGGAGGCGTACTTGAACTTGCGCAGCTCCCGCTTGTCGTGGTCCCCGGCCGGGTAGCACCACTCCATGGCGTGCAATAAGAATCCGGCCGAGCCACAGGCCGGGTCCATGACATACTCGTTGCGCCTGGGGTTGAGCATGCGCACGCACATCTCCACCACGTGGCGGGGGGTGAAAAACTGGCCTTTCTTTTTCTTGGACTCGGTGGGCAGCAGGTACTCGAACGCATCGTCCATGACCCGCAGGTTCGATCCAAGCAGCCGCACGCCCTCAATCGGTCCCACACAGACCTGCAGGTGGCGCTTGGTCAGCTCGATGTCTTCGCCGTCACGGAAGATGCCGGGCCATTGGTCGGCGGCTTTTTGAAACAGGGTATTGATGCGGTCGTAGGTGATATCCGGATCCAGGGCCTTGCGGAATTCCACCACCTTGTCCCTACGGTTTTCCTGGGCCTCGCGTTCATCCCATATTTTGGCGAAGATGAGTTTGAAGATTTCGTTGAACTCATCCTTGCCGCTGTCGGCCAGAACCAGCTCTTCCAGGTACTGGACGATCTTTTTGAAGTTGAATTCCGTTCTGAGCTGCAGCAAGGTCCTTTTAGCGTCCAGCACGTCCTTGGGTTCCTGTCCGCGCCGGGGAATATCCACCAGGGTGTCGTCGAATTCCCTGGGATAGGGGCGGTACAGAATCACACTGTCGCTGCCGTTGGACCAGACCGCCACCGGCGCGCCCTTGGCGTTCATGTAGCTTTTAAGTTGCTCGATGCCGTCCTTACGTTTGGGCTTCTTGCATTCGATAATGATCTTAGGGGTTTCTTTGGTGTTATCCGTATACACGATGATGTCGGCCGCTTTGGTACCCACCTCGGTGCCGAACTGAACGCTTTTTTCCAGGTCGATCTCATCCGGCTGGTAACCGTAATGATACATCAACTTGTACACCCATAGCTGGCGGATGATCTCTTCGGGCGCGGACTTGCCGCTGTCCACATAGACCTGAATCTCCTCCTTTCCCGAGGAAAAAGGAACCTGGCTTTTCAGGAAATACTTGGTCTTGCCTGCATCGCGGCCGGTATCCACGGCTTTGGCTTGGATGTCTAAAATTTCATGGATTGGTTTGCCCAGAGCTTCAAACGCGGTGAGTTCGTATTTGATGCCCGGTTCCTTGAAGATGCGGTCGATGATTTCCCTGGTCGTGCTTTTGCTCATCGTGTCTTACTCCCAAAACGTATGCTTCACCGTCGTAATCTATCCTTTCTACACCGGCTCATCGCCGTGGAGTTCTGCGAGTAGATCGCTGCCCCGGTCTCCCATGCTGTGCAAAAGCGCCTCTATCTTTTCCATGGCAAGGGGTGACGGCCGGGCGCGGCCATTTTCCCAGCGGTTGATGGTGGGGAAAGTCACACCGAGCTTGGCGGCAAACTTTTCCTGGGTTAGGCCGGTGCGATCCCGGAGCTCACGGACCAAACGAGGAATATCGGTCTGGGTATTCAATGGCGCTCTCCTTGAAAAGTCGGGGAAATCTGAATCTCACAAAATTCATATCACGCACATTATCAGATGATCTGTCATACGACAAATAAAATCCCTATCAAGCAAAAATTCCACCATGGGTGTTTTTCTCGACCAAGCCCTGAATGGATCGGCTACCGAAAGCTTGTTCGGCTATTTTTGGCTACTGCCAACCGCGCTTCCCTTGAAGCGTCAATGCGAGATACTGGATCTGTCGCGATCGGGCATTTATTACACACCGGCTCCGGTCAGTGATCGGGATATGGCGTTGAGGAATTGCCATCAGCATGGACGGCAAGGGTCGATGGACAGACAACGTCTTTATCGAACGGTTATGGAAGAGCGTCAAATACGAGGATATTTATCTGAAGGCTTACAGTTCCATGACATAATTGAAAAGTGGGTTGGCCACTTACTTCACATTTTACAACGAAAAACGGTGGCACAATCATTTTGACAGAAAAACCCCGGCTATGGTTTATTTCAACTCTCAAGCACAGAAACAGGCTGTGGCATGAACGCTAAACAAAGCAGGTTCCCACTTATAAATCCCTATTCCCTGTCCAAAAAAACCCGACCACCTGCATTCTCGGGTGCATTGCGCTGTCGCTAATGCACCACACTACTTTCCGTCTTACCCCCACTTCCTCTGATCCACGATCATGGGCGTTTGATCATCCCATTCCTTCCGGTCCACCCATTCCAGTTTGTCGATGCCGACGGTGCAGGTTTCCCGGAAGTTTTTCCTGAACGTTTCCATTAACGCATCGGTGGGTAAAGCCGGGGAGAACAGCCGGGCGGTGAGGACGTCCTTGTCGTCCTCACGGTCCACGAGGATCTGGAGGGCTTCCTCCGGCCAAGCCTTCATGAGCGCCCGGAGCTGGCTGGGGGCGACGAACAGGCCCCGGACCTTGACGGCTTCCCCGACCCTTCCGGCGATACCGTCCAGGCGGTAGGAACTCCGGCCGCAGGGGCAGGATTCAGCGATCAGGCGGGACAGGTCGCCGGTGCCGAAACGGACCAGGAAAAACAGGGAATTGAAGCGGGTGACGACGATTTCGCCCAGTTCGCCGGGAGGAACGGCCTGCCCCGTCACGGGATCGACGATCTCGACATACACCTCCTCGCAGATATGCCAGCCCTTCTTTTCACCACATTCGAAGCCGATATCACCGACTTCTGTGGCCCCGTACATCGTGTAGGTGTCGATGCCGTATTTCTTCTCCAGGGTTTCCCGGACGTTGGGCAAAAGGGGTTCGGCGGCGAAGCAGGCCTTCTTGATGCGAAAATCCGTCCCGAACCGGAAATTCAGTTCTTCGGCCTTTTCGATGATCGACATCAGAAAGCTCGGGGTGCCCGAAAAGACCGTGGGCTTCAGATCCCGGATCAATTGCACCTGCTGTTCCCGCCCGGCGGCGCCGGAGGGAATGACCGTCGCGCCGACTTTGCGCAGGCCGTTGTGGAAGGTGAGTCCCGCCGCCACCATGTGGTAGGAAAAGGCGTTTAGGGCAATGTCACCTTTTTGAACCCCGGCGGCCTTGTAGGCCCGGGCCCAGAGTGGATCGTCTTCGCCGAGATGAGGTTCATAAACCGGGCCGGGGGAGATGAAGATCCGGTCGATTTCGGCGTCGGGGTCGTCGAGCCCTCCGTAGGGCGGTTCGGCCAGTTCCCATTCGACAAGTTTTTCCCTTGAGATGACGGGCAGTTTGGCCATGTCGTCGGGAAAACGGAAGGTCTCCGGATCGACACCTGCGCCATCGAGGATGGCCTTGAAGCGTTTCGATTTTTCGCTCCCTTCCCGGAGCATCCGCCTCATCCTTCGCCCCTGATGGATCTGGCGGTCTTCCACGCTCTGGGTTTCGTTTTCATCAAAATAAGCCGTCATAGCCGCTCCTTTCCCTACAGCCAGCGTTTTCTCCGTCGGTAGGATTTGACGTTTTCGTAGGTTTTCGTCTTGTCCGCCGCACCCATCCCCAGGTAAAACTCCTTCACATCGGGGTTGGATGTCAGTATTTCAGAGGTTCCTTCCATGACGATCTTGCCGTTTTCCATGACGTAGCCGTAATGGGCAATCCTGAGGGCCATACGGGCGTTCTGTTCAACGAGCAGGATCGTCGTCCCCTGTTCCCGGTTGATTCGGTCGATAATTTGGAAGATCTCCCGGACAATGCGGGGCGCGAGCCCAAGGGAAGGTTCGTCCAGCAGCAGGAGTTTCGGGTTCGCCATGAGGGCCCGTCCCATGACGAGCATCTGCAGTTCGCCGCCGCTGCAATACCCGGCAAGGGCCTTCCTTCGTTTCACCAGTCCCGGGAAATAATGGTAAACCAGCTCCAGATCCTTTTTGTAGGGTTCGCCGCTCCGGGTCGCCGTGCCGACTCGGAGGTTTTCCTCGATGGTCAGGTACTTGAAGGGCTGACGGCCTTCCAGAACCTGTATGATCCCCAGACGGGTAATCGCTTCAGGAGGCTGGTTCTGTATATTGATACCGTCAAACGTAATGACGCCGTCGGTAACCTCGCCGTTTTCCGGTTTGAGGAGACCGGAAATGGCCTTGAGGGTCGTCGTTTTCCCCGCGCCGTTGCTGCCCAGAAGCGAGACGATCCGCCCCTCGGACAGGGACAGGGACACGCCCTTTAAAACCTGGATTACATCGGAATAAACGACACTGATGTTGTTGATCTGGAGTAAGGTATCGTTCACGCTAAGTCCTTGTATGTTTGTCATCTATGAAAAAGCTTTTCAAATTAAAGTACACCTCACCCTTTATTGTTTTTCGAAAGCGGAGAGACTTCAGATATCTCGGAGCGTTCGAAAAACAAGTATCCATATCTTTACTGATCGCC
>JAAYKM010000025.1 GCA_012522415.1 Deltaproteobacteria bacterium
CCTTGAAGATATTCTGGCAGCTGATGGCTGGGCCAAGGGGCAGGTTGCAAAAATCATTGAAGAGAGGATTGGCCATTGTTAGGTACAACCATCATATCCCTGGTCATTTTATTGGGCGTCCTGATTTTCGTTCACGAGATCGGGCATTTTCTTGCAGCCAAATGGGCCGGAGTAAAAGTCCTCAAGTTTTCCCTGGGTTTCGGGCCGAAAATCTTCGGCAAAAAATGGGGTGAAACGGAGTACCTTATCTCCGTCTTTCCGTTGGGGGGCTACGTGAAACTTTTAGGCCAATCGGAAGATGAAGAGATGTCCGAAGAGGACGAAAAGGGATCCTTTTCCGCGAAATCCGTCTGGAAACGCATAGTGATCGTCTTTGCGGGTCCTCTGGCCAATTTTCTTATGGCCGTTGTGATTTTTGCCGGTATTTACATGTACGGAGTGCCCGCCATGACCGCTCAAATCGGAGGGGTACAGCCTGACTCTCCGGCCTTTTTCGGAGGAATCAGCAAAGGAGACATCATCGCAAAAATCGATGACCGAAGCATAAGGAGATGGGATGAACTGGCTGAAAGTGTAGCCGAGAGCAAGGGAAGACCTCTCAGAATCGAATTTAATCGCGGTTCTCTCAATTATGTGGTTTCGGTTAGCCCCACACTTCAGAAGGCCAAAAATATTTTCGGCGAAGAGGTGAATGCCTACAAGATCGGCGTTATGCCGACAGGATACACGATTACGGAACGGTTGAATCCCTTTTCGGCGATTTTGCAAGGTACAAAACAAACTTGGGCCATCACCCATATGACGCTGTTGAGCATTTACAAGATGATGGAAGGCGTCATTTCTCCAAAGAATCTGGGGGGGCCCATTTTAATTGCCCAGATAGCGGGGAAAGAAGCACGGGAAGGCGTTATTCCGTTTCTCTTGTTTATGGCTCTGCTGAGCGTCAATCTGGGCGTTCTTAACCTGCTGCCCATCCCGGTGCTGGACGGAGGGCATATCCTGTTTTTCCTTATTGAAGTCGTCAAGGGAAGCCCGGTCAAACCCAAATGGCGTGAATTTGCCCAAACGGTTGGTTTTGCCGTTATCATCATCTTGATGATCTTCGTTTTTTATTTCGATCTCACCAGAGTCTAGAAAGATACTGATGAAAACACTTGCCATCGACACGTCAGGAAAGTCTGCAGGAATTGCCGTCTTGTTGGATAACGGGATTATGTATGAAACTTACCTGAATACGGGGCAGAACCATTCTTTGGTGCTGTTGCCCGAAATTGATAAAGCCCTGAACACACTGAAACTCACCCTGAATGACTTCGATCTCTTCGTTGCGACGGCGGGACCGGGATCTTTTACGGGACTTCGGATTGGATTAAGTACCCTGAAGGGATTTGCTCTCAGTCTTAAAAAACCGTTGATCGGTGTTTCCACGCTGGAGGCCCTGGCCCACAATATCTGTGTGGAAAACCTGCTGATCTGCCCGGTTATGAACGGTCCCATGGACGAGATTTATACGGCCCTGTACCGGCACCATGACACGGAAGGCTGCGCACCGATTCTTGAGGATCATGTTACAAGCATTCCCGCCTTGATCGGGCATATCCGTGAACCTGTCGTGTTTATAGGTGATGGGGCATCTCGTTGGAGAGAGACCCTGAAAGAACATCTGCGGGAATGGGCCCTTTTCGCACCGGAATATATTAGCTTTTGTCGACCGTCCGTCATCGGGTGCATCGGCATAAGAAAGTATGAAAGACAAGAAATCGACGACATGGTCAGCTTAATCCCCTTTTATCTTCGGGTCTCCGAAGCGGAAATGAAAAACCCCTCCCATTAGGATCTCTTGCTTATTCATATTTGACAAGTCGGAGCAATTCGGATAAGAGCAATGCTGTTTTTTGCTACGCCGTATTGTATAAATCGGGAAGCGGGATCGGGGATGAAGAACGCATTTCAAGAAGCTCACAGTGGTATCATTGCTCGAGAGGGCGTCCCTTTCATCCTCGTATTTCTCTTCTTCAGCCTCAGCGCCTTTTTCTTTGGGGCTTTGGTTGCCGGTACATTTTTGCTTTTCCTTACACTGTTCACCGTCTGGTTTTTTCGTAATCCCCAAAGGATAACCCCTGAATATGAAAAATTGGTTATTTCTCCGGCGGACGGCAAAGTCATAAAAATTGAAGAACTAGGAGGCAGGGATTTTCTTAACGGTCCCTGCAAGAAAGTCAGTATCTTTATGAGTATATTCAATGTTCACGTCAACCGCATTCCTTATGAGGGTCATGTCGAACTAATACGCTATCAAAAAGGTAAATTCGTTTCGGCGAATCGTGATAAAGCTTCTACGGACAACGAAAGGAATATCATCAAAATCAGAGGAAATGACGGGAATGAGTTGCTGGTGGTCCAGATTGCCGGTCTTATTGCAAGGAGAATTGTCTGTTGGATAACAGAAGGAATGTATGTTAGAAAAGGCGAAAGATTCGGTATGATTCGATTTGGTTCCTGTGTTGAATTATACCTGCCTCCGGACTGTCTGATTTCGGTCAACGTGGGCGAAAAAGTGGTGGGTGGCGTGACACCCATAGGATGCCTTAAATGAATGACGGCACAACCAGTAAAAGACAAAAAATACGAAAAGGCGTTTACATATTACCGAATCTGTTCACGACAGCCAACCTGTTGTGCGGGTTTTATTCGATTATCTTAGCCATGGAGGGGGACTTCTTCCTGGCGGCGATACCGGTCCTTATCGCCTTTGTGCTCGATGGGCTGGATGGCCGCATTGCTCGAATGACGAACACGACCACTAAATTTGGTGCGGAGTATGACTCCTTGTCTGATCTGGTTACATTCGGTGTCGCCCCCGCAGTTCTGGTTTATGTGTGGGGTTTAACCCCATTCGGCAAATGGGGTTGGCTCGCCGCTTCCCTTTTTGTCATTTGTGGTGCCTTGAGGCTTGCCCGTTTCAATATCCAGATTGGTATCGTTGACAGCAAGACGTTTAACGGATTGCCCATACCCGCGGCCGCGGCCGTTGTGGCCACAACGATTCTTCTTTATTACAAGCTCGGAGGTACAGGCGCATACCACAATGTCTTCATTCTTTTCGGTGTATTTGCCATTGCCATTCTGATGGTAAGCAACATCCAGTATTATAGTTTCAAAGATCTGAATTTTTTTGCAAAAAAGCCTTTCATGTCCTTTCTTTTGATAGTGTGTATCCTGTACATTTTCATTGCCGAAACGGAAATCATGATTTTTACGTTTGCCCTGGGTTACGCCCTCTCTGGTCCTTCTTGGTTTTTGTTCAAATTGGTAAACAAATATTTTTCCCAGGCAAGGCTCAAGCACTCGTACAATCTCAAACAGAATAAATAATTGAAACAAGAACGTCAGGTTATTATGGGCCGGTTAAAACAGGTTATGAAAATGCGTTAAAGTCAGTATGGAGGATGTTTCTGTATGAAAATATATGATGTCGCAGTTGTTGGCGCCACAGGTGCTGTGGGGAATCAAATGATAAAAATTCTGGAACAGCGTGATTTTCCAGTGGCAAATTTGAAGTTGTTGGCATCTGAACGATCCAGCGGAAAGGAAATGGAATTCAGAGGCAAATCCATTCCTGTGGAAGTTTTGAAGGAAGATTCCTTTGCAGGGGTGCAGCTGGGTCTTTTTTCGGCAGGAGGCAGTATCAGCGAAAAATTTGCCTCCATCGCGGTCAGGGCCGGGTGCGTGGTGGTCGATAACACGAGCGCGTTTCGCATGGTTCCAGATGTTCCCCTCGTGGTTCCGGAGGTGAATCAGGAAGCGATTGCTCAATATAAGAAGAAGGGTATTATCGCCAATCCCAACTGTTCGACCATACAGATGGTCGTCGCTTTGAAGCCGATCCATGATGCCGCTAAAATAAAAAGAGTCGTTGTTTCCACATATCAGGCCGTATCCGGTACGGGGGTGAAGGCCATTGAGGAATTGTCTTCCCAGACGAAGGCCCTGATCGCCGGGGAAGAGCCTGTTGTCGAGGTTTACCCTTACCGCATCGCTTTCAATTGTCTGCCCCAGATCGACGCTTTTGTTGAAAACGGCTATACAAAAGAAGAAATAAAAATGGTCAACGAGACAAAGAAGATTTTTAACGATGATTCGATAGGGATCACGGCGACCACCGTCCGTGTCCCCGTTTTCTTTGGTCATTCCGAATCGATCAACATCGAAACGGAGAGAAAAATCACTCCTCAGGAAGTCAGGGAACTTTTAGCCAGCACGCCGGGGGTGAGGGTCGTTGATGATCCGGCTAAGCGGGAATACCCGCTTGCGATCGATGCGGCCGGCTGTGATGATGTATTGGTCGGGCGTATCCGTGAGGACGAATCCATTCCAAATGGTATCAATTTGTGGGTCGTTGCCGATAACTTGCGCAAAGGAGCCGCTTTGAATGCCGTCCAGATTGCGGAAGTGCTGATAAAAGAATATTTATGAGAATTATAGGGGGAAGCCAAAGGGGATTTCTCTTCAAAACGCCGAAAGGGGTGCATGTGAGACCTACAACGGATATGATCAGGGAAGCCCTCTTCAATATCCTCCAGCCTGTATCCGGAAAAACATTTCTGGATACTTTTGCCGGAACCGGTGGGGTGGGTATGGAAGCCCTAAGCCGAGGAGCGGCGCAAGTTGTCTTTCTGGAAAAAAAAATGACTTTGGTCAGATCAATATGGGATTTGGCAAAAGAACTGAGCTATGAGCATAAAGTGAACGTTATTTCCTCAGATGTGAAAAAAGGTATTCCGCAAGTTGCTGAGTTGGATATCGAATTCGATAATGTATTTCTTGATCCGCCCTATCAGAGGGGCTTGATTGAAGACACGATAACACGAATCGGTGAGGCCGGGCTGATTGGTGAGAATTCTGTTATGGTCGTCCAGCACTCGAAAAGAGAACCGGTTCGTGTAACGCATGAGAAATTTATCATAGAACAGCAGCGTAAATACGGTGATTCCATGCTGACGTTCATAAAAATAAAATCATAGGCGGTTAAATTCAATGAAAAAAATTGCTGTTTATCCGGGTTCATTCGACCCCATCACCAACGGTCACGTCGACCTCATTAGAAGAGGTTTGCGTATGTTTGATCAACTCATTGTTCTCATTGCCCACAATCCTAATAAGGTGTCGCGATTTACGATCGAAGAGAGAATCACAATGATCAAAGATGTCATCAAGGATATGGAAAGGGTCCGTGTGGATGTTTCTGCCGGTCTTTTGGTGAATTATCTCCGTGACAACGGGGCAAGCGTTATTCTCAGGGGTCTGCGGGCATTATCCGACTTCGAATATGAATTTCAGATGGCCCTCATCAACCGCCGTATGAATCGGGATATTGAAACGGTCTTCCTCATGACGGGCTACAAGTGGTTTTATACCAGTTCAAAAATTATCAATGAAGCCGCAAGTTTGGGAGGAAATATTAAGGGACTGGTTCCGGATCTCGTCTATCAGAATCTGTTAAAAAAATATGCTTCCGTAGAGGAATAAAAAATATGATCCTGTCAGCGAGAATTTCCCTGATTAAATCCTCTCCGACACTCGCAATTACCGCCAAGGCCAGCGCTCTGAAAGCCGAGGGGAGAAATATCATCACTTTCGGTGCCGGCGAGCCGGACTTCGATACACCGGACAACATTAAAGCCGCTGCAATCAAGGCGATCAATGACGGTTTTACAAAGTACACACCCGTCGGAGGCATAGACGAGCTGAAGGACGCGATTATTGAGAAATTTGAGAAGGACAATGGTCTCAAATATCACAGGCCGGAAATAGTCGTTTCATGCGGGGCAAAACATACTCTTTATAATCTGGCGCAGGTGCTTTTTGAGGAAGGGGATGAGGTGCTCATCCTTTCGCCATACTGGGTTTCCTATCCGGACATTGTTGTCCTTGCCGGAGGAAGGCCCGTCATCTTGAAGACAGACGTCAAAAACGGATTCAAACTGCAGCCCGAACAATTAAAGAAGGCCATAAACAGTAAAACAAAGGCCATTATATTCAACAGCCCCTCAAATCCGTCCGGCATCGCCTATACGGCGGATGATTTCAGAAAATTGGCCGGTATTATTCGAGAAACGGGAATATTTATCATTTCGGACGATATTTATGAGAAGATCATATACAACCATTTTCAATTTACCAATATTGCAGGTGTTATGCCTGAGTTGAAAGAAAAAACAATTCTCGTCAATGGTGTGTCAAAAACCTACGCCATGACGGGATGGCGGATCGGTTACATGGCGGGGCCGGAAGAAATCTCTGCAGCGGTTGCGAAACTTCAGAGTCAGAATACCTCTAACCCGACGTCGGTTGCTCAGAAAGCTTCCGTCGAAGCCCTTCGTGGACCGCAGGATAGCGTGGCCCAGATGGTCGCGGCTTTCGCTGAAAGAAAAAACTATATCGTTGGCGCGTTGAACAGCATTCCCTATGTTTCCTGTATGAATCCCGTAGGGGCATTTTATGTTTTCCCTGATGTTTCGTACTATTACGGAACAACCCACAACGGAAAGGAAATCAGGGGGTCAACCGATATTTCAAACTATCTGCTCGAGGAGGCCAATGTAGCGGTGGTGCCGGGTGGCGAATTTGGTCATGACGGGCACATTCGCCTGTCCTACGCGACATCGATGGCTGATATCCGAGAGGGGATCGAGAGAATATCAGGCGCCCTTTTGAAATTAAAAAAGTAATAATCAGGAAGGATCTTTGGCATGGGCGGACTATTTGGCGTGATTTCTAATGAGAATTGTTCGAAGGCCCTTTTTTATGGGACGGATTACCATTCGCATCTTGGTACGGAAAGCGCCGGGATGGCGGTTTACGGACCGGAAGGATTTTATAAAACGATACACAGCATCAGCCAGGCACAGTTTAAATCGAGATTTGTCGATGACTATAAGGTCATGAATGGTCATATGGGGCTGGGTGTTATCGACGACGATTCCCCACAGCCCCTTGTGTTCAGGTCAAAGTTTGGAACTTTTGCCATTGCCGCCACCGGTTTGATTGAGAACAAGGAAATCATGACGGATGAGTTGCTGAAGGAGGGCATTTCATTCAGCGAAAGAACGGGTGGCAAGGCAAATTCCGTCGAATTGGCGGCCAAAGTCATTAACAAGGGTGAAAGTATTGTCGACGGTATCCGAAAACTGCAGGACCAGATCCAGGGTTCCCTTTGTATCCTGATCATGACGGAAGAAGGCATCTATGCGGCCCGGGATAAATTCGGCCGATTTCCGCTGTCCATTGGCCGGGGGACCGCGAATAAGAAAAATCTGGCGGTTGCCACCGAGGCCAGTTCACTTCCTAACCTTGGATTTGAAATCGAATCCTTTATCGATGCCGGGGAAATTGTCTTTCTTTCCCCTTCGGGACAAGTTGAAACCCTGTCTCCTCCTTTACCGGTCAAGAAAACATGCGCCTTCCTCTGGATCTATACGGGATATCCGTCATCGATTTACGACGGGGTCAGCGTTGAAAGCGCCCGGGAAAGATGCGGAGTTGCCATTGCAAAGAAAGACCATGTCCAGGCTGATTTTGTGGCCGGTGTGCCTGACTCGGGTGTCGGGCATGCTCTCGGGTATGCAATGGAATCGGGACTGCCCTTCCGACGTCCCCTGGTCAAATACACACCCGGTTACGGAAGAAGTTATACGCCGCCCTCACAGGATATCCGGAATCTCGTGGCGACGATGAAACTCAGTGCGATACGGGATGTTATTGCCGGAAACCGCATGGTTCTTTGTGACGACTCGATTGTCCGGGGAACGCAGTTGAAAAGCGTCACGGTAAAAAAACTTTGGGATAACGGAGCGAAAGAAATTCACATCCGTCCGGCCTGTCCCCCCCTCCTGTTCCCTTGCAAGTACGGATCATCGACGCGCGCCATCGACGAACTGGCGGCCAGACGAGCCATCAGGAATATCGAAGGAAAGGATATCGATGATATCTCCCCCTACCTGGATCCGAATTCTCTGGAATATCAGGAAATGGTTGAATGGATCCGCAAAGATATCAATGTTACTTCACTTATGTACCTGAATATACAGGAGATGATCGAAGCCATCGGTATACCGGGCGATCAATTGTGCCTCTACTGCTGGCGTGGGGACGAAAGAAAAACATAGCTTTCGCTTCGAAGTTCGCCTATGGTTAATAGACTTTTGCCTGGGTATAATTCTACAGCCAAATAAAATTTAATTAAAATTACCGGAGGGAAAATCATGAAAACCTTGGTGCGCATCCATTTGTTTCTTTTTGTGATGTTCCTGGCGCTCGGCCCCGTCGCTTGCACAAGGTCTGAAACCAAAATTCAACCCCTGAAAATGCCATCCGCCTACCCTAATGCCGTTCAGGTCGGGGATGCCTTGGTGGGGGCCGAAGCCTACAACGATAGCAGGAAAGCGGGGGAAGCCTTTGGATTTGACATCCGAGGGGCCGGTATTCTCCCGGTGCGGGTGGTCTTCGACAACAAGGGAAGTGCCCCCTTAGAAATCATTTCTTCCCAGACGTTTCTCCTGGATGCCGAAAATAATGCCTGGCCAGTACTGGAGCAGCGTATCGCCTTCGAGAGATTGAGCAAAAAAACGGAGATGGGAGAAGTCCTTCCTCAGGGAGCGAAATATGGTGCCTTGGGTGGCCTTACAGGAGGTATCGTCGGGGCGGCCGTCGGGATAGTTTCCGGTTCAAATGTGGGAGATGCCGCCATGAAGGGTGCGGCGGCAGGGGCGGCGGCCGGTGCGGTCCTTGGCGGTGCGAAGGGCTTAACAGATGGGGAAGTCCGGGAGCGAATACACGCTGATCTGTCAAAAGGTTCTCTGGAAAACAGGCCGGTCAGACCCATGGAAATTGCCTATGGCTTCATATTTTTTCCGGGAGAATCCAAGGAAGCCAAGGAGTTGCGAATACAGGTTCGAAATGCCCTATCCGGTGAGATCTATCACCTGAATATGAAGCTGGAACCCTGAATTCATTTTGGCTCAGCATTGGAGTGTGCCGATCAGATCGTGAACACTCCGGATTTGCTGTCTGTCCATGAAGGCGATGATCCCCTTTAAAATATGAATACTCGCCTGTGGATTGATGAAATTCGCTGTCCCTATCTGTACGGCCGTTGCTCCCGCTATGAGAAATTCCAGGGCGTCATTTGCATCCATGATACCGCCGATTCCGATCACCGGAATGGAGACACGGTTGGCAACCTGCCAGACCATGCGCAGGGCAACCGGTTTAATGGCCGGTCCGGAAAGTCCCCCGATAATGTTTTTGAGATGAGGGACACGTTTTTCAATATCAATGGACATGCCGGTGATGGTATTGATCAGTGAGACCGCATTTGCACCGGCCGCCTCGACGGCTTCAGCAATCAAGGCGACATCAGTGACATTCGGCGTCAGCTTGACGATAACCGGAAGGGCGGTAACCGACTTGACGCGTTTCACCACGTCCATCGCCATCTCCGGATGTGACCCAAAGGCAATTCCCCCCTTGCTGACATTAGGACAGGAGATATTGACCTCAAGTCCATGCAGCCCGGTCGCATCGTTCAATAACTCGGCAATCCGCTGATAATCCTCGGCATTATCTCCAAGAATGTTTGCAATAACAGGGACGTCAAACGTCCGTAGGAAGGGAAGCTTGTCTTCGATAAAGGCGTGTACCCCCACGTTTTGCAAACCGATGGCATTGAGCATGCCGCTGGCGGTTTCGATAATACGGGGGGGAGGGTTCCCCATCCGTGGTTCAAGAGACAGCCCCTTGACAACGATGGCTCCCAGCGCGTTCAGGTCAAGAAAAGGGGCATATTCTTCGCCGTAGCCGAAGGTTCCCGAAGCCGTTATGATGGGGTTTTTTATTTTTACTCCCCCGATATCGACAGATAAATCGAAATCAGATTGCATGATACACATCCTGTCATTCATTTCCACAACAGGCCCCTGAGGTCAAAAACAGGTCCGTCTGAACAAACCTGATGATATGCCCACTCGGAAGACGGGTCACGGACCTTGATCGAACATCCCAAGCAGGCACCGATGCCGCATGCCATCCGTTCTTCCATGGAAACACGGCAGGGGATCGATGTCGGTTGCAGCAACTGTGCAAGCGTCCTGATCATGGGTGTCGGTCCACAGGAATAAATACATGTTTTATTCTCATCGAACCTTGGAAGATCGCGTCGGAGCAGATCGGTTATGGTCCCTTTGAAGCCCGCGCTGCCATCATCGGTGGCTATCCGCACATCCGAACAGAGATGTTTGATTTTCTCAAGACCGACCAGTGTTGAGGACGTTTCCGCACCGTAATAAAATGTCATTTTTCGTGTTTCCGGTTTTTCGATCGGTCTTTCCCTACTGGGATCCAGGTTCTTCACCAGGTATTCCAGAAAATAGGATAACGGCGCCGCCCCAATTCCCCCCGCCAAAAGAATGATATGCGAGCGCTCCGGCATGATATCAAAATGCTTCCCGAGAGGACCGAGAATATCCACCGTGTCGCCTGCAACCAGGCGTGACAGGGCCGTGGTGCCTTTGCCCACTACACGATACAGAAATTCAAGGACCGTTCCCGCTTCCGTCTGAAAAACGCCATACAGACCGAGGGGTCTTCTCAGCAGCGGGTCTTGAACCCCCTGTTTTCGTATCATCATAAATTGTCCCGGAAGGGCTGAGTCAAGCCGTGTCGATAAGAGAACCGACATAACAAGGTAATCCTCAGCAATCTGTTCGTTTTCGATGATTTTTCCTGAATCCAAATGGATTGTCATGGTCATGTCTTAATGTCCGTCGATCTGAAAAGTCATGATCAAAGCGTCTTCCCGGGTGTCCGTGTAGTATCCCTTTCTGATGCCGGCCATGACAAAGTTGAATTTTTTATATAAGTTCAAGGCCGGTTCATTGGAAGGCCGCACTTCCAGTGAACCGTCTTTCACCTTTCCCAGGGCGCAGATCCTCATCATTTCTCTGATGAGGAGGACGCCAATTCCGTGACCACGAAGATCATTCTTTACGGCAATTCGTTGAAGTTGCACCTCATCATGCAATATCCAAAAGATGATATAACCAGCAATCCCCTGATGGGGGAGACGAGCGACCAGATGACGTGAAAAAGGCAGGACCAATTCCTGCCTAAACATATCCCCTGTCCACTGACTCTGAAAAGCCGTCTCTTCGATGGCCAGGATTGATGGCAGATCACGAATAGTCATCGTTTTAAATTGCAGACCGCACGGAATCATGTTTTTCTCAGAATCTCCAGTGTCAGTACGGAAATCAGAAATACGGTTGAAAAATAAAGAAGGGTTTTCCGATGCTGTGTCGTGGTTAGAACGGCGGCCACACCGATCAGGGGAAGGGCGTAATAGGAATAAAAAAGAGCCCTCTCCGCAGCCTGGGGAAGGGCATCATAAAACGGGGGGATGTATATCAGCCCGAATATGAGGGGCAGCGTTATCATGGAGAAAGTATAAAGGAAGTAAACCATAATGGGCAAGGTTGGTGTAGGGGGCTCGAAAGAACCGTCCGTTGATTCGATTTGTTTAAGGGCTTTTTCCGACAAACCTTCGTTGAATCGTGCGATCTGCGCTTCGAGTTTCTGACCCAGGAAACCAAGGGGGAGATAAAAGAGAATACACAGGGCAATCATTTCCTGATGAATCCGGGGCATGTTTTGAACCATTGGGATGACTGTCAGGGTGGAAACGGCGGCAACGATGGAATCGTTGGGCGGCAAATAGGTCCCAAGCGGGGCCTTGTTGCACCAAAAGAGCTCGATTACGGCTCCGACAAAAAGACCTGTAAGGACATTGCCCAGAATCAGCCCGATGATCGGCGCAATAACGATCGGCCTGGACAGCATCGTCTGGAAAACGATCCGGTCCAGACAGAGGATCGTTGCCGCGAGCGTCGCCCAGACGAGCCTGTTGAAAACGATCGTATCTATCGCTATTGCATCCATTTCATCAAAGCAGCGTGCCAAGCAGGTAAGGAGTCATCAAATTTTCACTTAGTACTGTCACGGTATTCTTTCGGCCATATTCTCTGCAGCGTTGTAAAGGGCGTCGATCCGGGTTTTTCGGGTAAAATTTTCACTTTTATCTCATAGGTTCCGGCCGGGCCCGTTATCCCGCTGTATGTGACGATGCGTGTTCTTCTCGGAGGAATGCCCCTGTCGATGGTTTTCGTTCCAACGGGGAAGGGGCAGGCCGGTCCACCGCTTATCACTCTGCATTCGAGGGAATATTGCATACCCGGTTCTTGGGTGATCCTACCCTTGTTGATAAACCGGATCGTAAAATTAAAGGGTGCGTTTTCCTTAAGCCGTGGGGGTTGTGTCATGATGCTCTGAACGGAGATTTCTGGCACAACCTTGGGAGGAGTGCTTGCCTGCACCTGCGTATTTTGTGGGCCGGGAAGGGCACTTGCCTGTACCTGCGTATTTTGTGGGCCCGGAGGGGCAAAACCCGATATGGGTCCCCGCTTGACCTTCTTTTCCAAGGTCGCCATCTGTCTGAACTTTTCGGATGGCACATACCGAAGGGATATGCCTTCCGTATATTGTGAACTGAGACTGTTGTTACTGTAGGTGACCTCCTCGAAACTGCGGTTGGGGTTCACCTGTGCGGAAAAACGGTATTTCACTCCTTTTTCCGGTGCTTCGATCGAAGGAGAGTTCCAGACCACCTGGGTGCCGGTTATGTCTCCCGGACGCGGCCACAGGCCCCCGATATAGTAATTATTGGTTAAACCGGCTGGACAGGAACCCGTTATTCCACCCTTCTCCATGGAGCAGGAAACATTGAGCGTCGTCTGGTTTGAAACGGCCGTCCCCCGATTACTCACGGTCCAGACAAAAGACAAATGCCTTGTGGGGTAGGTGACCCCATCGGTACTGGCCTCACCCGGAGCAATCTGAACGACTTCGAATTTGTCGACGACAAGATCGGGAAGATCTTTCGCTGACAGGTCATTGATAAAAATCGACAAGCCGAACAGAAAAAAGACAGACAAAAAAATTTTTCCGATTTTCAGCATGTGCGCCTCCCTGTTTCAAACAAATCGTAAAGCATCACCTTTCAATCTATTACCGGATCCCTCAATCGTATTCATTTTAACGGCCCGTGGGAAATAAATAGCCAACGGCGCTAAAGTTTCTAACACGTATTTCGTCGTCTCCTGTTCATGGAGATCCCCATCATGGTCGCATACCCTGCCTGACTGGCCCACCCGGGGTTGAACAAGGGGAAACACCCATATTCTGCTTTCTTGTGTGAATCATACGGCAACTTTCGCCCTGATTTCTCCGATCCAATGGCCGTCCCTAACCCTTTCCGGCCAAGACCGGCAATCCCCGTAATTTTTAAACAGGCCTACGCTCTATCATAAAACATGTGATGGTATAAAAAGTCAGGAAGAAAATTTTCTGAGGATTTCCCGTATATCGCCTGACCTTTCTTTCGGGACACGACGGATATCGATCCGGACGCCCAGTTCTTTGATCAAGGTGGAGAGTTGTCCGATATCTTCATTACTAAGAAATACGGATGGCGAGCAGCAGATGGCGCAGTTTTCACTGTGCACATTGCCGATGTTCAGAGACTCGAAACGAAACCCCAAGTTAAAAGATCGGAGGGCATCATGGATATTGCAGAACAGCACGATGGCTTTTTCGCCTTTTTCCCGTTGGAAGGGATGGATTTCGACGAAATCTGATATTGTATGGATGAAAAGATCTATACTTCTCGGCAAAGCCATACGGATGACTGTTTCCCTGAAGAAATCTCCGGCCAGGGTGTCATCAGCAATAATGATGCACGTCGCTTCTGTATATGGAATCCACGCCTCGAGGATTTGACCATGCACCAAGCGATTATCGACCCGCACCAGAGCTATGTCAAAAGACATCTTGCCATTTAACCCGATAACTTTTTGTTCAATACGTCACTCGCCGAATAGATGTTTTTCTTGCCGTACTCGCAGATAAAAGACGCATATTCTTTCAAGGCCATACCTTCCTTGACATCGGATAACTTAAGCATCATGGGCAAATTGACCCCGGTGACCACTTCGATTTTGCCCTCTTTCAAAAAGGACAGGGAAATATTGGAGGGCGTTCCGCCGAAAAGATCTGTTAGAATCAACACCCCCTGACCCTGATCCAGTTTTTTGATCGCCTGGTTCAATTCCTTGTTGATCTGCTCGACGCTTTTGGTTTGATCAACTGAAACGTGGAGGACATTTTTAAGCGTTCCTTTGATTATCTCTGCGGCATTGATGAGTTCGCGTCCGAGATTTCCATGTGTCGTTATCAGTACACCAATCATCCGATCCCCCTATTGCTGATAATGCCAGAGGTTACGCTAATGGATTGACCTCGAAATGTCAAGGCGAATCGTTTCCGAGGCGTGTACCGAACGAGGGGCAGGGGACCATGTTCCGTTACCCACAGGAATATTGTTTTGTTCCGGCGGGAATTGCATTAAGATGGGTGGCATTATAATGTATGCGGTATTGCAAGGAAAGGATGAGCCATGAAACAAAAATGTCCCCACTGTGGCGGAGAGATGATCCGCTATAAAAACCCCCTTCCGACCGTGGACATCATCATTGAAATTCCCGAAAAGGGCATCGTCTTGATCAACAGAAAAAACCCGCCGTACGGGTGGGCCATCCCGGGCGGTTTCGTGGATTACGGCGAGTCACTGGAAGAGGCGGCCATGCGGGAGGCGCTGGAGGAAACAGGTCTTCGAGTCAAACTGAAACGACAAATGCACACCTATTCAGATCCCCTAAGGGATCCTCGACACCATACGATTACGACAGTCTTTATTGCGAGGGCAAACGGTGTTCCCGTGGCCGGGGATGACGCGCAAGAAGCAGGGGTTTTCAAAGAGCGTGATTTGCCCGCGACGATTGTATTCGACCATCGTGAGATTCTTCTTGATTACTTTAGACAGTCAACACCATGAGAGGAAGTGTCTGACCGGGTTGATATGCCGGTGATGAAGGGGGCTGTCATCTCCTGTTCGTCCGGGGGACAGCATGATTTTCCCCCTGTTCCGCTTTCATTCAACCCCCGTGGGTCATTGATGACGGGAAGTTTTTCCCCGATTCGAATGCGCATCGTCGTTATCCCTGTTCGGCGGTCTGTTTCCACATTTTTTCGGCCAAACCGGAATAGCGGTTGAGCTTACGGGAAAGGGTGGCTGACAGAACCTCCTTTCGCGCACAGATGGTGAGAAACCGTTTCGTTCTGGTGATACCTGTGTAGAGCAGTTCTCGACTCAAAACGGGCAAATCGGAGTCGGGCAGAAAAAGAAACACGTCGTCGTACTCCGATCCCTGACTTTTGTGGACCGTCATGGCAAAGGCCGTTTCATGCTCCGGCAAGGTGAAAGGCGATACCCGACGTATCCTGCCGCCGCTTTCAAGAAAGAATACGGAAAATTGATTCTCATCACCCTGATGGGAGAGCATGATTCCCAGATCTCCATTGAATAACTGGCGGCCATAGTCGTTACGCGTGATCATGACGGCTTTCCCGGGATAATTTTTTCTCCCCGTTCGATACTGTCCGGATACATTCTTCACATACATCTCCATGAGATGATTTAAGTGCGTGGTACCAAAAAGACCGCCGTGAACAGCACACAAGACCCGGAAAGTTTCAAAAAAAGAAAATATATCTGATGCATCGGCCCCTTCGTTGACCATCTTCACATATTGATCCAGATACTTCCCGATTCTTTGGTTGACCACTTGCCTCAATTCATCGGGTTCCCGCAACTGGAGCCATTGGATGGCATCCGTTTCAGACGCGAGAAGATCAAAAAAAGATTCGGCTTTCCCTGAAATAACGCTTCTTTTGAGCTGCCCGAGTGCGCCGGCATCATCCATTCGGTAATTCGTTTTCAACTCGACCATGCAGTCGGGAAGAGGAGACGCATGGTGCGACACAGCCGGCAGAGCCCGCCCCCCTGCATATTTTTGGACGACATCGATAAAATTTTCACTAAAGCGGTCCGGATCCTCCGTCTGACAGATATCGTCGAGAACGGCCCCCGCCTCTACGGAAGAAAGCTGATGAGGATCGCCCAGGAGAATCAACCGGGCAGAGGGTGAAATGGCCTCAAGGAGGTGAGACATCATCGGCAGGTCGATCATGGAGGCTTCATCCACGATGACAATGTCGTACGGCAAGGGGTTGCCGGCGGAAAAAGCAAAACGGGTGCCCGCGGCGTTGCTTCCCAGGAGGCGATGAATCGTTGAAGCGTCCTCTGGAATTTGATTTTTGATGTTGTTCGAGCAGGGAAGGATGGCCTTGGCACGAACGATGGCATCCTGCAGTCGTATGGCGGCCTTTGCCGTCGGTGCCGCAAGAACCGCCTTGGAGCCGGTTGTCCCGCATATTTCCAGAATGAAAGCGAGAATCCGCGCCACAGCCGTGGTTTTCCCCGTTCCGGGGCTCCCTGAAATGAGGCAGAAATCATGGATCAGGGTGATCAGGGCGGCTATGACCTGCCTTTGCGGGTAGCCTTCCTGATCAAACGGTTCCGGAAAAATGCGGTTGATAAGATCACGGCATGCCTCCATCGATATATCCGCAAGCAAGGCCTGTCTCCTCGTGGCCAATTCGACCAGGCGCTCCGCCACGATTCTTTCATAGTTCCAGTATCGATAGGTGTACAGCCTGTTTGCCTCATCCAGAATCAGGGGCTTGAACTCTCCGGGTTTCCCCACAACGGGAGAACGTTTCAGGGTGGTCCCCCATGCTACCGCGTCGGGAGAAGACACCGGCGTCCGGCCGTCAGGAAGAAACACCTGATTCTCCACGGCATGAAGGTTCAGGCAGGTATGGCCGTTTATGATTGCCTCCGTGACGAGGAAGGCCGCAAGATGTAAATCCGGTGAATGAACGCCGTGCAAACGCATAACAAAGTCAGCGAAATGACGAGATATGGAACTGTAGGCTGGGTCCGTTGCCTGCGATTGTAAGACGGCCATATTTATTCCCCGTTAAATTATCGTTGAAAGGGAATGGGATTGGATTTTACGAGTGTCGCCGATGATAACACAAAAAAACGGCGGAACCTGTTTTATTTTGAGGGATGCTCCCGTCAATGAAGTTTTGTAGCGGATGATTGCATTCTCCTCACTTCGGAACATACCCTTTTGGCCCTGAACCTTTGCTGTGAAGCCGGGGCGGAATCATGGATGCGAGGCCGTCGAAAGACTTCAGCCGAGTTCGACGAAAGCATGGTGTTTGAGGCCGTCGTCCAGCAGGCGGATCTTCCCGTCAGGCTGCTCGACCCCGTCCAGCAAAACCCGTCGGGTGTTCCAAGTTTCATCGCCCGTTTTTTGAAACGCGATGTGGTAAAAGGTATCACGGTAGCGATAGGTGAGCTTGAACCCGGGCCATTCAGCGGGTAGAAGCGGGCTGAAGGAGAGGGCATCGATTTCCAGGTGAAGGCCGAGGAGGTCCTGGATCAGCAATTGATAGAGCCAGGCTGCGGAACCGGTGTACCAGCTCCAGCCGCCTTCGCCTTCATGTCCCGGGACTGTGTAGAGATCGGCGGCGAGGACATAGGGTTCCACTTTGTAGGTGCCGATATGTTCCGGCGTATCGCCATGGCGGACAGGATTGAGATATTGAAAGATTTCCCAGGCCGTCTTGCCCTTCCTGAGGGCGGCAAAGGCCATGGCGGTCCACACCGCGGCATGGGTGTACTGGCCGCCGTTTTCCCGTACCCCTGGGAGATACCCCTTGATGTAGCCCGGGTCCCAGGGCGCCTCATCGAAAGGCGGATCGAAGAGACGGATGAGGCGGTGTTCATGGTCAACCAGACGTTTCAGGACCGATTTCATCGCAGTGCGGGCGCGTTGGGGGTCGGTGGCGCCACCCAGCACGGCCCAGCTCTGTGGAATGGAGTCGATCTGGCACTCGGGATTCCGGGCGGAGCCAAGGGGGGTTCCGTCATCGAAAAAGGCGCGCAGATACCATTGGCCATCCCAGGCATGCAGGTCCAGCTGTGTCACAAGCTTTTTTGCTTCCTCCTCACAGGTAGCGGCAAAGGCCTTGTCCCCATACCGGGCAGCCAGAGGTGAGAATTCACGGAGGATCTTAAGCAGAAAGAAGCCCAGCCAGACACTTTCACCGCGTCCTTCTCGACCGATACGGTTCATTCCGTCATTCCAGTCACCGGACCCTATCAGTGGTAGTCCGTGGCTGCCGAAACGCAGGGCAAGTCGGATGGCGCGCGCCGCATGTTCATAAAGCGAAGCGGTCTCTTCGGTCACACGGGGTTCGTCGTAAACAGATTCCTCGTTTTCCCCTGGAGGCCGGGCGTCGAGAAAGGGACGGGTTTCGTCTAGTATGACTGTGTCGCCGGTGACTGCGACGTAACGACACAGGACCAGAGGGAGCCACAGCAGATCGTCAGAAATGCGGGTACGCACGCCTCGGCCTGTAGGCGGATGCCACCAGTGCTGTACGTCCCCTTCCTGAAACTGACGGGAGGCGCTGAGCAACAGGTGATCGCGGGTCAGCCACGGGCACTCGTAGAGGAAAGCCAGGGAATCCTGCAACTGATCCCGGAAACCGTAGGCGCCGCCGGACTGGTAAAACCCGGAGCGACCCCAGAAGCGCGAGGAAAGGGTCTGGTATAGCAGCCAGTGGTTGACGAGGACATTCACGGAAGCATCCGGTGTTTCGACGTGGATGCCGCCGAGTTGGTGTTGCCAAGAAGCCCACACCTTCTCCAGAGCCTGGCGGGCGCCGTTCGTACCGCCCTGATGGCGGAGCCAGGCACGGGCCTCGTCCTCAGTTCCTGATGACCCCAGACAGAATACGACCTCGATCTGCTCACCGGGTGCTATTTCAAACCAGGTCTGTATAGCGGCGCAGGGATCCATTCCGGCACCGACACGGTTTGAAAGGCGTTGGCGTCGAAGCGCGGCGGGTTCGGCAAGGGACCCGTTCCGGCCGATGAACTCCGTTCGATCCGCCGTCAGGGCGCGTTCCTGGCTGCTGCAATGAAAAAATGCGAGGCGGTCGGTAAAATCGACATTGAAAGCATTCCGGGCGAAAATGGCCCCACTTTGCGTATCGAGGTAAGTGACCACATGCATTGCGTTGAGGTCCCGTTGTTCTCCCAGCACCCATTCACAATATCCGGTGATGGACACGTGCCGGAGACGCCCGGTGTTGTTGCGTATCGTGATGGTCGTGAACTTCAAGGGGGCATCGGTGGCGACATAGACGGTCGTTTCAGAGAAGAGTCCCGAATAAGCCTGCTCGAAGACGGTGTAGCCATGTCCGTGACGGCAGATGCAGGGGGCCTTGGCAAATACGGGGGCAGGCATGGGGGACCAGAAATGGCCCGTTTCCTCATCCCGGATGTAAAACGTTTCACCACCCGGATTCTCGACAGGGTCGTTATGCCACGGCGTCAGCCGGAACTGGTGGGCATTTTCGCTCCAGGTCGAGGCGCTGCCGGACTCGCTGACGACGCTGCCGAAGAAGGGGTTGGCAAGGACGTTGACCCAGGGGGCGGGAGTGCTCTCACCGGCATTCAACTGAATGACGTATTCGCGGCCGTCACGGGTGAAGCCTCCGAGGCCATTGAAAAATGTCAATTCCCTCATGGGGAGGGGAGGCGTAAGGCCCGCCTTCTCGTTTTGGCGCTTGGGCTCCAGTGCTGGAATATCCACCTCGGGGACGACGCGGCGTTCTATTTGGTCTTCCAGGGCACCGTACCTGTCGCTGAACACCAGTCGGGCAACAGCCTGGAAAAGAGTCCGGTCATCTTCAGCCACCTGGTCGATGTTGCGCAGAAAAATGCCGCCCGGCTGGTCAAGGAGCTTGCCTTCCGTACCGGCCTGCACCAGACCGATGATGGCGTCAAGCAGATCCTGACGGTACCCTGAAAAGGCCTCGGACAGGATAACCAGGTCCGTTTCAAGCCCCTTCTGTCGCCAATAGCCATGGGCCTGCACCAGGCTGCGGACGAGATCCAGGTTGGCGATATCCGTAATGGAGAGCAGGACGATGGGACGGTCGCCGGAAATACCGTAGCTCCAGAGGGCCGCCTGGTTCTTCCTGTTGGCTGCGATGGTACCGGCGCGACCACGACGGTGAGGACCGGCGAAGAACAGCGAGCCGGCCAATTGACCGTACCGTTGAGCGTCCGCCTCGCTGATGCGTAACTGATGCAGGAGCACCTGGCTGCGTGTCCAGGACAGTGAGAACACGCGCTCGCTCATGTTTGGGTCGAGACAGCGGTCCACATAGATTTCGGCTGCATTCCGTGTGGGGGCAACTCCGAGGAAGGCGTTGACCCGAACTGAGTGTCCTGGCTCGATACGGACACGATAACGAACAGCCGCAACAGGATCGAGGACAAACCCTGCCTTGTTGGGGAGGGGACCGGGTTGATCCAGGGCGGTCGGATTGCGTGTCGAACGGTTTCTACCGATGAACGCCGCGCGGTCGGTTTCGTAGGAAGGCCCTCGCAGGACGAGACCTCCTTCCACGCCAAGAAAATGAAACATCCACGGGGGCTGTTCATCCGCTGACGAGGGACGACGGGTGAACAGGAGGGCGCCCTTGCCGGGAAGGGGCATCGCGGTGACAAAGAGCTTGTGGAACGCGGGGTGCGCCGCTTCGGCACGTCCGGCAAGCAGCACGGGTTCACTGTAACTGGTGATTTCGATCGTCCGCGGACGGCGGGAGAGATTGGTCAGGGTGAGCTGTCGCAGTTCCACGTCATCTTCAGGGCAGACCGCTACCTGGAGATGGCTCTGGAACTGGTGGGCCACGGATTGGAACTGCGCGCCCCCTTGGGAAAACACGGATTCATAGCGATCAAAATCGTGGTCCAGGGGCCGGGCTGTGGGCGACCAGACCTTCCCGGTGCTTACTTCTTGCAGATAGAAGTAGAAACCGTGGATGTTCTGGGCGGAGTCCTCGCGCCAACGGGTCAGGTCAAGCCCCTGCCATCGGCTGACTCCACTTCCCCCGTTGGTAATCATGACATGGTAGCGACCGTTAGACAGGAGATGCACTTCCGGAACGGGAGTCTCCGGGGTGTCAAATGAGCGAGAGATCGATTCAAGGACTTCAGGAGCGTGGAAATCAACGGTCTCCGCTACAGCAGTCATTGGATGCATTCGTGGACGCGCAAGAGGGATGCGTTCCTGCAGGAGCAGGGTGGCGGATTTCAGCTGCGGATCGGCCATGAAGCGGCGCTGCATCGGTTGGTCGTGGAGAAAGTGGTCGAACGCCAACAGGCTCATCCCGTTGTGATGCGCCATCCAGGAGTACACGACGGAGAAGGGCTCATCGGCGCGTACGCGGGCGGGTGTGTAGTCCACGGCCTCGTACAGACCGAAACGACCGTGCATCCCGTCACCGACTAGACGCTGGAGGTTACGCACTGCCTCTACCGGTTGGACCATCAAGGCCATGGCGCTGGCATAAGGCGCGATGACCAAGTCATCGGCCAGGCCGCGTTTCATGCCGAGCATGGGGACACCGAAAGCCCGGTACTGGTAAACTTGGCTGGAGTCCAACTGGTTGTACCCCGATTCGGAAATGCCCCAGGGGGTGCCTGTCTGTCGGCCGTAGCGAATCTGACGCTTTACCGCACCTTTGCAGGTCGCATCCAGGAGGGTGTCCTCGTAAACCGGCATTACGAGCATCGGCATCAGGTACTCAAACATGGAGCCGCTCCAGGAAGCCAGTACGGGAGGGTCCTCCCCAGGGGCAAGGCGCCTTCCGAGATGAAACCAATGCTCCAGGGACAATTGCCCTCGGGCCACGCCGACATAGCTTCCGAGACGGCTTTCCGATGCCATCAGGTCATAGAAGCCTGGATCCAGGGTGTGGGCTTCGAGGTTGTAACCGATGGAGAGCTGATGACGGTCGGCATCGTAAAGGAAATCCAGATCATGCTCGCTGAACTCGGTGCACCGTGCCGCGGCGGCATTGAGGTCTGAAATACGCTGTGAGGCCCGTGCACTGACGAGGGTCAGCCACTCGATCCAGCGGCGGGATAAATCCTCGTCCGATTCTTGTAACAGGCGCGGTTCCCAGCGCTGAACCAGGGTGGCCAGAGAGTCCATGGTAGCGCCATATCCGGTTTCCCGCAGCAATTCCTCCCAAAGCGAGGCATCGAGACCGGCGTGCTCCTTCGCCAGGAAGTGGGGAGGCGTCGTGCCGGTCCATGGGTTGAAGTAGCGGATCTCCCCGGCAAAGTCGGCGCACTGCCTCTGGAGCGCTTCGCACCAGAAGGCAAGCGATTCATCCGCCTCCAGGGCGTCGGCCAAATTTTTGGCCTGACCCGCGAAGGTCTCCAGTTCCCGCAGAATACCGTGCATCGATGATGAGACGGCGCGGAGCGACTTGGTTCGTTTCGTGATCCGGGCGGACGCCGCCTTCAACTTATCTGAAGGAATCAGGCATTCCGGACGCCGCCGGGCCGATTCGATTGTCTGCATCAGGATGCCGGCCGTGTCCTCAAGTCCCTCCTGCCACCGTGCAGGCAGGAGAGGGCTGTGTGCCATTTCCTGCAAACCCTGGTTGACCACAATCAGCATTGCCGCGAAATTTCCGCTGTCCACCGAGGAAATGTAAAGCGGATGCAGCGGTTTCAGATTGCTGGTGTCGTACCAGTTGTAGAAATGCCCTCGATACCGTTCCATCCGTTCAAGCGTGTCCAGGGTGCGGGTCATGCGAAACAGGAAGCGTCCCGGCGAGAGATAGCCGAAATCACAGGCGGCCAGGTCGCTGGCCATGCCCATTCCGATGTTGGTTGGCGAAGTCCGCTGCGCGAGCGCCGGCAACGGGCTTTCCTGGAAATTGTCGGGTGGGAGCCAGTGGGTGCCCTCTTCCACAAAGTGATCGAAGTAAGCCCAGGTATGTCGGGCCAGTCGGCGAATGAATGTGATCTGAGCGGCATTCAACGGTGGATGGGGCTTTGCAGGGGCGCGGCTGACGAACCATGCTATGGCAGGGGACATGAACCACAATCCCGTCAGCGCGAGGAGCAGGGCGTTGGCTGGCATGACCCCTGTCAACATGGGCGTTGCACCAGCCACCGCAAGGACCGGGGCCGCCCACATTTCACGGACGATACCCCCGAAGGAAGTCCGCGCCGTTCGTTCACTGTGACTGACCGTCTTCCATTCAAGGAGTCGCCGCCGTACCCGCAGGCGCCAGAACACCCGGGCAATGGCGTCCAGGTTCACCCAGGCCTGATAGGGAACGAGGGCCAGCTCCAGAAGTTCAACGCCCCATTGACGCCCTTCTCGCGTCGCAAGGGCCCGCAGGTGAACGAAAAGGGGGACCTCTTTTCCCTTTAACAGAAACCCCCGCAGCGTTTGCAGACCCTGCGGAAAGAAGTAGATTCCCAGGAGGATGGCAATACGTTGTGTCGCGCCCGTTGTCCAGGCATGACCTGTCGAAAGGAGTGCCAGAAGAAGGGCGGCCGGAACCAGGCTGCGCCGCAGGTTATCGAAAATCATCCACCTGGCCAGTCCGTTCAGGGGATTGCGCGCCCGGCGACCGTGAGGTCCCGGAATTCGAGAAAACAGCCACCCCGCGATCTGCCAGTCCCCCCGAACCCAGCGATGACGTCGGTGGCCATCCACAGTAACCCTCGAGGGTTCGCTTTCGATCAACTCCACGTTGCTGATAAACCCGCAACGGGCGTGGCATCCCTCGATCAGGTCATGACTCAGGATGAGGTTATCGGGGAAACGTCCACCCGTGGCCGCGTGGAAGGTGCGTATGTCATAAATGCCTTTACCGACAAACTGACCCAATCCAAAAAGATCCGGGTAGACGCTGGCGATTTCCTGCGTGTAGGGATTGATGCCCGTTTCACCGGAGCGGATCCGGGCAAAGATCGATCGGTGCGCTGAAGTCAGGCTGACAGAAATACGGGGCTGGAGGATCGCGTAACCGCGGGTCACCAGGCGGCGGACCGGATCGAGGTGGGGACGATTCAGCAGATGCGCCATCGTACCCGCCAACCGACGGGCCGAGCCCGGAGGCAGTTCGGTATCCGTGTCCAGTGTAATGGCGTAGCGCACGGA
Organism: Deltaproteobacteria bacterium; assembly: GCA_012522415.1. Classification (NCBI taxonomy): domain Bacteria; kingdom Pseudomonadati; phylum Myxococcota; class Myxococcia; species Deltaproteobacteria bacterium. Next base: position 24,132 of record JAAYKM010000025.1, read on the forward strand.
ACGAAGCACTTCGGGATCACCCTCGACGGTGGAAAAAGCTTCTGTGCGCCCCTCGACCACCAGACGGTTGAAATCCTCGAGCTTCCCGCGTTTGCGCTCGTGGCCCATCCATTTCCCTTCTCCCGGGTTCCATCGGCGTGGACGATTCAGGAGGAAGAATATCTCCTCTCCTTTTTGCGCATGGCGTGCATTCAGTTTCCTGATGCCATGGACGGCCGCTTCGACCCATTCGGGGTCCATGGGAAGGTTTTCGCTGTCGGAGTCGGGGAAATCCGTCAGCAGGCCGAACAACAGGTTCGGGGATTTGTTGCCCAGATAGCGGATCTCGAGATCTTCCAGCAATCGGGCAGTCTCTGCCGGCGGAGCTAGCATGGTCGGTACCACCACGATGGTTCGATGTTCGGAGGGAATACCCTTGGAAAAATCGAGGCCCGGCAGGAAACGGGACGGAACGAAAAGCGTGGTGATCCAGTTGATCAAACCGAGGGCAGGCCGGGAAGTAACCAGGAGCGCAGCGATCACCCAGAGAGTGACGATCCAGCCGGGTCCGGCCCCGCGAAGACCGGCCACCGGAACGGCCGTCATTGCCAGTGTCATCATGACCGCCGAAGTCAGGTAAAAAACCAGGCTATGCTCTCCCAACCAGCGGATGAACCGACGGTACGGCGAAAGTTGGCGACCGATGCGGGTTTCCAATTCATAGAGGCCGGCATCCAATAGAAAGTAGCCTACATGGCTTTCGCGACGGTCCGCGTTGGCCTGGCGGCGCTCCGCCGCCAGAATCACCGCCGTTTCGGCCACGTCGGGCTCGGACTTGCGACTGTCGCGCGCGAGTTTTTCAACCCTCGTCCTATAACGGTTCCGTGAACGGAAGTCCATTTGAGGATAGACACCCGCTGGATCACGCAGAAGGATTGCCTCGATCGCGCTGGCCGCCTCGACGAAACCCTCCCAGTTGATGGCGCCTATCGTGCGCATGCTCGTGATGCAGTTGCTGGTGGTAACCAGATCGGCCGCCTGCGCCTGGTTTTCGCTCTGCTGGACACGCTCGATGCTCTGTCCGCCCTCAAAGAGTTCCTGTTCCAGCCAGTTGAGCGCCAGTCCGAGGGCGGGGTTTACGCCATCGATGTTCGTTACCAGCTCGGAAATAAAGGGCTGGGTCAGGGGAGGGGACGCACGCACGAAGTCGCCCAATGCCGTGACAAACATTCGGGGATTCGTTTCAACCACTTTCAGAAAGCGATTGGCCCAATGCAGCGCCGCATCACGCTGGCTTTGCCGCCACACGATCCGCTGGGCTACGAGGTGCAGTTTTTCGATCAGGGACAGGCGCAAGATGATCGGTACCGCCCACAGTTCACCCAGTGTCAGGGGGTGTCTTTCCTGGTAGGCGTTGATGAAGCGACTCAGGTTTTCGTGTCCCACCTGGCCGTCTGTGTGCCGAACCAGTTCCATAACGATATCGTAGACGCGGGGGCATCCACGTCGTGGGCCAGCGCTCAGGCGGGGCAGTCCCCGGCTGTAACCTGAGGACAGATGTGCCTGTGCCAATTCGATCTGTTCCTGGATCAGGTAGAAGTTATCCAGCAGCCATTCCGCCGCGGGCCCGATACGATGTCCCTGGCGAACGCTCTCGGCGATGATCTGATGACAGAGGCGGATACCCGTCTCCTTTTTCACCAGTTTCTGCAACAGCAGTTCTCCGCCCCGGCCGGATTCGTGTTCATGCTTGGATGCCAGGAACCGGGCATGATTCTCCAACTGGCTGACACCGAACAATTCGGAGCGCCGCGTCAATTCCTCCTGTCCCGGTGGTTCCGCGAAGACCGCCTCGTCCCGCCTCTTCCACATACGGGTCCACCACGACGTCCGGGGAGGGGATACTTCCCGCCGTTTGCGGGACGATTTTTTCGTCGCGACGGTTTTCTTTTTGAACTTCAATATCATATGTCTAACCTGATGTATCGGGGATCTCCTCATCTATGGTCACTTCAGGCGGCATCTGTGCCGACGGGGCCGTCCAGACAAACACCCGCGGGCTCTGCCCGTGATTCCTGACATACTTTTTTATACACCCAATCAAGTCCGGCACGTTGTGAAAGATCCCTCCATGGATGCGTTTCCGGGTTAGTTCACGAAAACATTGCTCAACCATGTTCAGCCAGACGCCGGACGGCGGGATGACAAACAGACGGAACCGTGGATGTCGTTTAAGCCAGGCCGTGACTCCGGAATGTCTGTGAGTACCCTCATTATCGACAATCATCTGAAGATCGAGGGCCGCAGGAATCTCGTCGTCTATTTTTTTGAGGAAACGTATGAATTCCTTGTGCCGGTGGCGGAGGAGACAGTCCCCGATGACCGTTCTTTCGAGGCTGCTGAGGGACGAAAAAAGGCCTGTTGTACCATTACGTTTTCCGTCCTGTCTGAGGGTGCCGCAAGGCCCCGTTTCCATGGGTAAAGCGGACCCTGTTCTGTCGAGGGCGTGGATGTGCGTCTTCTCGTCAACGCAGAAAACAAGCGATTTATCCGGGGGGTTGAGATAGAGCCCAACGACGTCGTACGGTTCTTCCGGGAACCGTTTGTCCCGGTTTTCCTCGCAGGCATGGATCAAGCCGGGTTTCAAGTCGTGCCGCTTCCAGATACGCCGTACCGTGGCCTGACTTATCCCCTGGGCTTCGGCCATGCTGCGCGCGCTCCAGCGGCTTGCATTGGGGGGCGTTGCATGCAGGGTGGCATCAACAACCGCCTGGACTTTTTCAAGAGGAATGCTGGGGATACGGCCTGGACGGGGTGCATCCTTTTCCAGTCCCGCCAGGCGCAAGGCAAGAAAGCGTTCCCTCCAAAGTTGGACGGTAGGTCTCGATACGCCCAACTCTTGGGCTATTTCCCGATTCTGGATTCCGTCTGCAGCCATACAAATAATCCGTGCGCGTTGAACAAGACGCAACGGGTAATTCTTCTCCTCCGTCCACGAGTTCAGCAGGGTGCGCTCGGCAGGGGACAATATAATCGGGGTTGCCCTTTTCATCAACGATTGTATACCGTGCCTCCCGTTATAAGTCAACTTATTTATGACACATTGGGACGGCAATTCACAGGTTTGCGTCAAGCAGGATTCATGGGAAAGGCGCCCGTCGTTGCTTGTCAGGTTTTCTGTCGTTCCTTCTCAAATCGAACAAGGGCATTGTCGGCAATGCACAGATGGGCGAAGAGGGCAGGGTGTTCCAGATGAGGCGGAACCTTGATCGAATGATCTCTCTCCTGTTTTTTCGGGTCTCGTTTATTCCGGCCAACGCGCCACAAAAAACTCGTAGGCGTAGTAGTCCGAATACGTTCGGTGCATTTCAGGTTCTTGCGCAAGCTGGTCAAGCACGGCCAGCGCTTCGTCGTCGTGCTTGTATTTGCCGCGCAGCGCCTCGATGCGAGTCTCCATCGGTGTATAGAAATCATCCCACCAGGCCTCGTCCGGCAGGGTGAAGTGGCTGATGAGGGAAAAGCCGCTATTTTCGATTGCCGCCAGGACATCCGGAACCCGGCCCATAGCCGGGTAGTCCAGGTCAAAGCCCGCTTTGACCTCTGGGGGCGGGTTCTCCTTACGCCAGACGGCGTCGGTGAAGGCGAGGTAGCCGCCGGGCCGCAGCAGCATGCGGCAGACACGCAGGGCGTTCTCAATACCGATATTGTAGAGCGCTCCCTCGGACCAGACGAGGTCCAAGCTCGCGGGCCGCAGCCCGGGGTTGGCCATGTCACCCACCGTAGGCTGAATCCGCTCGGCGAACCCTCGCACAGCAACCGTCGCGCGCAGTCGCTCGATGCTCGCAGCATGACTGTCCAGGGCCACGATGGACCCTGATGTAAGCTCGGCGAGCTGGATGGTCTGTCCACCGACGCCGCAGCCCAGATCGAGCACCACCGGAGCGGGCGGCAGATCGCGACAGAAGGCAAGGGCCCTTGCGACGCAGGCGCGGTTGCCTGGTCCCTGCCTGGGGAGCGACTCGTAGAGCTCGAAAAAGATCGGCCAGAAGCGCCGCGAGGGCTCGTTCATCTCATGCCCCATTACCCGTATCCTGCTGATCGAACACGAGCAATCGCTTTGCAAGTTCCAACGCGTCCACGGGCCAGAAACACTCGGGCCGGGGACGGAGCACATTTGGTCGTCCAGCTTCCGGGCGACAATTGAGCAGGGAGTCGACCCATTGGCCGGGAACGGCCTTCCGGCCGTGCACGGCACCCAGCAGGGCGCCACAGATGGCGGCGTTGGTGTCCGTGTCTCCGCCGCGCATGACGGTGTCCACCACGGCTTCCTCCAGATTCGGAGCATGCAGGAGCTGCCACAGGGCGTTGCGGAATGCCGTCAGCACCCACCCCTGCTGGTGGACATAGTCGGCGGGAGGAGATTCGGCGGCCCCTCGGACCGCTTCCCGGAGGGTTCCATCCACCTTCATGTCTTCCGTCCAGGTCACGATCTGCCCGTACAGATCTCGGCCATCGCACCCCTGGCGGATGGCATGGGCAATGGCCATCGTGAACAATGCGTTGGCTTCCCGGCAGACCGGATGGGGATGGGTGATCGCCGCGTCCTGCCGCGCCCACTCGGCTACATACGCCAAATCATGGTTGGCTCCGAAGATGCCCAGCGGGCTGATACGCATCATCGCGCCGTTGGCCTGGCTGTCCGGATTGGGACGACCCCGCAGGCCGCCGGCGACGGTCACACCGCAATCGACGGGACCGGAGTCCAGCCAAAAGATGTAGTTTTTTCTGGCTTCCTCGGGATCGTACCTTCCCTGATCCGCCAGCATGCGGGCCAGCGCAAGCGCCATCTCGGAATCGTCGGTCGGTTGCCCGGCAATCGTGTTCCAGGTGCCCCCGTCGGCAAGTTTGCGGACGCCCTGGGGATATTCCCGTCGAATCTGTTCTGGGGTCTGAAATTCGACCAGGCTTCCCAACGCATCACCGGCGAGCTGTCCGAGGAGACAGCCTTGGGTACGATCCAACATCTCTGCTTGGCGCAACGAACTAGTCATCCGGCCCCCGGTGGGTGGTGGCGTCATCATCGACCCAATCCTCCTCAGTGTAGGACATGCCCTTTCGACCCGGAACCTTGCGCGCAGGCCCGGGGCGGTAAAAGGGGCAGCTTTTCGGGCCGTAGCAAAAGGTTTCAAACCGGTACTGTTTCTTTGACGGATTCCAGTGATCGATGATCATTTCCACCGGCATCCGGCAGCCCCAGATACAGCTCGTACATTTGGCGTCGTAGGTCCTGGCGTCCAGACGGCGATGTCCCCGGCTGCGGTAGGTTTCCAGGTCAGGCGGCACGCCATGAAATGGTGGACCGGCAGGAGTTTCACCCTCGGCATTCCTGACGACCTTGATCCCGCTGGTCTTGTAGAGCGCCGCCGTCTCCTTGCGCGGGTCTTCGACCGGCACGGAGCAGCCGCTCAGTTCCATGCCTGTATGGAACCGGTGCTTTTCGTACGCAGCCTTACCGACCGCAATCAAGAATTTCCCGGCCTCGCCGCCGCAGGTCCCGTCGATGCAAAGCACATACCCCAGGTAGCTGTGGGACCGCTCATCGAAAGACCGCAAAAGCCTGATGCGGGGCTGGACGGCCACGACACGGCCCGACCAGGATATTTTCTCCGAGCTTTTCTTTGCGTTGGGCATCAGTCTTCTCCCCATCCATCGAGTTTGCACCGCTATTCGAACTGAACCAGCCCTGATAAGCCGAGGTCTTCGAGTATCTGCTTGAGATCGGCTTCGAAGGTTCTTTCGAGCTGCCGGTCGATGGTTACTGAAAAATCAATACCGATTTTCAGGTCCGTGCCACTCCGCAGCTTGGGCAGAATCCTGGTCCCAAGGCGGTTCCAGATTTCGGGCGGGACATCTCCATGAATCCGAAATACCTTTGTGCCAAGGTTTGGTGCAGGTTCCGGCTCCGATCCAGGTCCGGGCCCGGGCGGCGGCACCGGCGCCGGTGTCGACACCAGTTCTGGACTGCTAGGTGGAACAGGTTCTGGTGGGGCCTTCAATTCAATCGCCTTGGCCTTCAGAAGAAGGAAGACACCGGATTCAAAGGTGACGTCCGCTGGATCGGTAAACTCGCTGAAGAGCACGCGTTCATAGCTGCCGTCAGGTCTCAGGCCCGAGGCTAAGCCAAAATCACCCCTTGAAACGAACTCGACGATTTTGCTTCTGAGGAGTGTGTCCGGATCAAGAAGACGTGTCAATGATCCATTCAGAAAGCTTTGCCTGAGGCTTGAAAGCGGCCAAGCGCCCGATTCCCTCAGTGCCGGGGGCCAGTTCCGTTCAATGTAGCCGGCCCCTACGGATTCATTAAGCAGCGCCTGAGATTTCAGCGCCGTGATGATACGCCCGCAAAGCGTTTCACTGCCGCTTGAATGCCCGGCCCCCAGGTCGATGGTCTTAAGACCATCAGGCTCCCGCTGGTCAGCGATGACGACAAATCGATATCCGCCCCAGACCTCGTCCTTGGCGGCCTCTTCAGCATCAGATAACTTGCCGCGAAGTTCGGCCCGATCATCGCGGTCAAAGTCCCCGCCGAGCGTTCCTTCTGCGACCTCCCTGGCCACGCGCTTCCAGGCGAGCCACAACTCCACCTTTTCCCTGAAATCGCGCCCGGGCTTTCTTATGCACCACACAAGCGATCCCGGGTAGAGCCTCGGTGACTTTCCTCGCTGCCTGGTCCATTCCGATATCTGCAATCGCAGCGGGCCGTTGCCCGTCCATTCGGACTCCGGCTCGACCACAACGAGTGTGAGCTTCGGCGTGTCCTGTACGGAAGTCCCATCTACCGGAAAGAACGCAATGGGAAGGCTGATCCCTCGCTCAAACTCTTTCTGAACCAGACCCCTCATCGTCGGCCTGATTTCTGTTTCTTCGTCCAGTGAAGCCCGGCGGTCGCTCACCACCTTCTTCATGGTCGCCTGGTGGCTGATTTTAAAACCGTCCGAACCGACACGCCGGATAAAGTATGACTTGTCTTCGAGAGAAAAGGCGGCCGTGTCCACAGATGTCGTATCGACTTCCGGCTCCCCAAGGGCGAACCTCAGCTCCGGCAGGTGTGCCACCTTGTCAATCTGTCCGCCTGAGGACTCAAACAGTATAGTTGTTGCTACGCGTCGGTGAATGTTCCGTAATGCGCCCTTTGTATCCACATCCAGCGATCTGGCGTGAGACTGTGCTCCGGAAATGTCAGAATCGATAGCAGCCACAAGCCGGGATTCGCCAAGCTGTCCGAGCACAACGCTCCGAAACTCCGGGACTTCCAAAGGCGCTGACCCAAGGGTAATCAGCGGCTCTCGCCGGGCTTCAGTGAACCCTGTGCGATATGCCCAGGATATCCATTGTGCAAGCATGGCGAGGGTCCCGCGGGTCTGCTGATACTGCGAAAGGGCCAGCCACTTGCGCTGAAAGACAGAAAGGGTCGCCGGATGGAACGGATAGCAGACTTCAAAACGACCGCGCAGGTATTCCCGGGCCTTGGTTTCTGTGGTGGCGCTGTCCACTGCCGTCCATTCCGGCGGAAGCTGGGCGCGACGCTCGAAGCACCAGTCTGCATATCTTTTGCAAATAGCTTTACGAACCCGTTCGCTGCCGATGTCCTCAAAAAGCCTCCGGCGCACCACTTCGCTGATCTCGGCTTCATCATTCGCGATGAGGTCTTTCGCCACCCGGCGAACGACCTTCGTGATCTTTTCCTGCCACTGCATATCCCAGTCGGTCATCTCGACTTGGCTGCGCGGCAGGCTGATCACCGCCGCGCCCTGTGTGACGCCGGTGGTGGCCACAGTCAGGTTCTGAATGAAGGCATGGAACTGATCCGCCATTCCGCGATGGCGGTTTAGAAAGTTCAGAACCTCGTCGAAAAGAAGAAGCACCGGTCCGCCCGCCGCCTTAAAAACACGGGCAAGTGCCTCAGTCCCCGGCGGTGTCGTTTTGGCCGCGTCACCAAGTTCCTTGACACCTTCATTCCCGGCAAGCTGCGATGCCACATCGATCCAGGGCGTTTCCCGTCCCTCCCGGGGGTCCCAGGCATTGCCTACAAACGCGGCGACACGCGTCGCCGGCACGGTTTTGATGCCGGCTCCCGCAAGCAGTTCTCCGACGCCTGGGTATTCCGCCGCTTGCTCCCCATGGGTTGCCAGGTGATAAAGCGCCGCGAGTGTGTGGGTTTTACCGCCGCCGAATTGGGTGATCAAGGTCATGACCGGTGCGGTGTTCACCGTCTCGCCGGAGAGCCGACGCAGCACCATGCCGGCGTGTTCACGCAACGCCCTTGTGAAGCAGGTGCGCGCAAAGAATTTATCCGGTTCCCGGTAATCTTCCGGAGCCGTCCCGGCGATGACCTGCTCGAGGTGGATGGCGAATTCATCCGGGTTGAACGAGCGGCCCTGTCGGACTTCCTTGCGCGGTGTTGCGATTTTATACCAAGGTTCCATCAGAAAACCTCCTTCTCATCTCGGTGCCGCCAGGAGCATGGCGTCCAGTAATCGTTTCTCCTCACTCCCCGACGGGTAGAGCGCGGACAGGGCGTTGGCGAGGCGCAGGAAGTCCGGACCGCGATCCTGCTCGGATTTAATGAGCATCCGCAAAGCATTGGCCTGCCCACCGGCCTGGAGCAGCATTGCGGCATGAACCCGGTCGAGGGTTGTGGCCGAAGCATCGATCCGCCCTGGGTCGTCAATGATTATTTTCCTGCCCCGGCCTTTTGGTTTTTGCTGCCTTTGGGCTGCCATCTCCTCCAGTCCGGGAAGTATCATCTGAGTGCTGTGGTTGGGGGCAAACAGATCTTCCACGACAGATTCCATGCCTGCTGAGCCAAAAAGCTGCTTTGCCCGTTCTGAAACCGCCATGAGCCGGACCACGCCTTTTTTCGTCTCGATGACACGGCCTTCCCACTTGGGAAGATCGATGCCCAAAGGCTGCGCAAAACGACGGACCACGTCGAAGACCAGGCTGTAGCCTTTAGTCTTACCCTTCGTGGTTTCTTCTTCATCGTCACCTATATCACCAGCCTCGTCTTCTTCATCCGCACTTTTGCCTTTTACCTTTTTTACTTCCCCATTCCCATTTGTCGATTGCAGCGTCCAGAGGAAAAGCGCCGTCAAGCGCGCATCCTCTTCCAGAACACCGGCCATACCGTTTCGAGCCCGAGCTTCTGCTGTGCCGAGAATTTGTTCGAGGGCCGTTCGCCCTACAACCTCCCAGACCTTTTCCAGGTATTCGGCGAGCTTGACTTCACTGCCGTCGGCAGTCTCAACCTTCCGGTACCGGCTGAATATCTCCAATGCAGGACCTATGCAGGCGAAGACGAGATCCGCTCCGCGAATGTTCTCCCCCTGGAGCCGTTCCATCCAGTCGCCTACGCGTTTGGGAAGCTCACGGAGCACGTCGCCCCAATCGCCCACTGGTGCGTCGTCGGGACGCGGGCGGCAAACAAGGTGAACACTGGTCGCGAGAGCGGCGGAGTTCTGGGATCGAAGTCTGCCAGGGCGCTCTGTGGCAATGGGCCATGAACCTGTGATTGTCCACCCGCCACGTATCATGCCGGTGAGTAGCGCCTCCCAGCCCTCGGTTGTCTTGTGGGCGAAGACCACGGAGCCCACACCATCCCCATGTAGCACTCGGCGACCTTCGGAAAATGCCTTGGCCATCGTTTCCTCGAACCATGCGCGGTCTTTGGGCTGGCCGTTCACCCGCTTCGTCTCGTCTTGGACGGCTTCACGTATTTTGGAAGCGAGCGGATTGGCCGGATCGAAGGGATCACGGAGGAGTGGGTGGCCCGATAGCGCGCGCTTCAACCAGACAAGGAAATAATCTGAGAGGTCGGCATAGGGGACTGCATCATAGTAAGGTGGATCGGTGAACCATACCTGCGCTGCCTCGTCAGGTAAGGGATGCTGTGTTGCATCTGCGGATTGCAGTTGGCCAGCATTCGAGCCCGGCCATGCCTCAATAACGCGCGCGGTCCAATCGATTGCACCATCAAGATTACCAGATGAGTCAGACCACGGCACAGCTTCCGCAAAGTCCCAAACAATAGGCAGTGCCTGGCGTCCGAAGGTATGAGCCACAAATTCTCCGGCCTCAGCCCAGATGACACCTGAGCTTCCGTAGTCTGCGCATCGGCCGACGACCATAGCCATCGTCGAGCGGATTGCATCGTCTCTTGTTTGGGGTCGGTCGTATGCTGCACGCGCAACGGTCCTCAGCGCCATCTTCTGTCTTGCAGTGAAGAGGTTGCCCCACTGGAGCATGCCATAGCGCTGAACGCTGAATGCACGACCCGCACCAGAGCCGCCACCGGCAGGGGTCGGCTCATCCGGCACGGGGCAAAGCCCTTTTTTCCCCCCATTTTCCCATTCGTCCAGAATCGACGTGAGTCGTTTCTCTGCCTTCCCGACGGCCTCGTAATCACGCGCTGTGGGAAGCCGATAGTTCCGCCCCTGAATACCCGGATACAGCGTGACAACGGCAAGCATCCGAGCGCCACCGATACGCTTACCGTTGGTGTCAAATACCACGTCAGCCCCGCCCCGCTGTTCGGAAAGCTGGGCGCGGACTCTTTCCGGCGGCAACACCATATTGCAGCAAGGGCATGTGGCCTTGGCTCGGGTAACCGTTCCTCCACGTACATCCTTATCTGTTTTCGGATCGAAGATATCGAACTCAACGTGTGGAGGCCCGGCTTCCGGCCGCACAACCTTCAACTTAAGTGCTCGTTTCCGGCTCGCTTTCTTGCAAAGCCAGAACGACCGCATGAGCGGAATCTCAGCTCCGCAGTTTGGGGACTCGCATTTGACCGTTCTCGCCCAAAGATAAGCGATCGGATCAGCATCATCAGGATCGCGGGGGTAGAACTCGGCCAATTCCTTCTCGGCCTGTTTCTTGATTTCTCCTCCGACCCGTCGCAGTTCCTCGGCAAGCTCCGGGCCATGGCGCGGGATATCCTCCAGCATGACCTTGAGAATGAGACAGGCCACTGGATTGAGGTCGCTGGCAAAGGCTTCGCACCCAAGCCGCAAAGCCTCCAGGGGAATCGACCCGCCCCCGGCGAACGGGTCCACCACCAGCGGTGTATCCTCGGGGTGGGCCGCCTTGACCAGCGCGCGGGCCGTGGTCAGAAAATGATTGTTCGCCGAGTTTGTCCAATCGGCAAAATCTCCGATGAACGCGAGAAGCGCTTTGCGCAGACCCTCGTCGGACTTCACCTGTTCGTTCAAGCGAGGGGTGTTCCAGCCCGGCATGTGGAGCAGGGATTCCTTCGCACTCGCTTTGAACCCCCCGGGGCAAAGCGGGTCGCAGGGATCGGGCAGCAAAAGCGCCATGAGCATCGCCCGGCAAGCCGCAAGCGGCCGGCGCGCCCACCAGAGGTGAAGCGTCGAAGGATGACCATGGCGGATGGACTTTTCCCGTGCCGAGTGCTTCGAAACCACGGCAATGGGGAAATCCACTTCAGCCAGGCGTTTACATTCTTTGGGGATCATGCGACAACCTCTTTTATGACCCGCCGAAGGCAGGCAATTGCCCGCCCAAGGCTATCTGCCCGTCTGGCGGCGATCTCCGGCCGCCAATAGTTCTGGACATATTCGATCATTCTTGAAGCGTAGGCAGGCCCTACCGGCCTCCCGCTGCCTTGCCGCGGCGCCATGTCCTTTCGGATCGCCTCTTTTCGGGAACGGCGCGCAAGATTGACCATTTCCCTTTTAGGGTCGACAAGCCCCTCGGGATCTTTGGGGATGATAGCGCGGCTTATACCAAGAAAAGAGGCCAGTGTTTCCGAGTCCGCCATCAGCCATGATTCCACCTCCCGCACGGCCACACGAAAACAGAGATATGGAGAGGGATCGGGCACCCACCGCTTACAGAACAGAGGCGCGCATTCCTTATCATTGTCAAGATCGACCACCACCAGCCAGGGCCACACTTTAGCCGCATTGTTGAATCCTTGAATTTTTTGATGAAGAAAGGCCTTGCCGTTTTCCCCGTAAATCGTTCCCGGAAAGCCGCCCGCCCCGATGATCAGCTTCTGCGCCACTGCTTTATCAATAATTCCCTCCACCGCCGCGTCAATGATCAAGACTCCGTCCATGTCAGATATCCCCGAACAGCGCCAATTGTTGTGATTCCTCCGGCCGTGTCTTGGGAATTACGACATCGGCAAGGGAGAGCCCACCTTGGAGGAGCGATGGGATGTCCTGATGCGCCGCGGCCGTGGATACAACAGTACCTTCCTTTTCCGGGATGAAAAGCAGCACCTCATCTAAACCGATCCCATCATCACGGAGCAGATCGGGTGAATGGGTGCTGATGAGGATTTGTCTGGCTGTGCGCCGCTGAATGCGGGCGAACATTTGTGGCAACAACCGTATGATTTCGGGATGAAGGGAAAGTTCGGGTTCTTCGAGAAGCAGCGGACCGCTTCCCTCCATTACCGCCCATAAAAGACCCATAAGACGCAAGGTGCCGTCCGAGAGTTGTTCCTCGGTCTGCCATGCGCCTCGTGGCCGCCAGTGCTGAAATTTTCCCCGCAAGTGGGGCGTCCCACGGGTATCGCGTTCGAGTTCGATTTCCTGAAGCTGAGGGACGGCAACGTGAAGAGCGTTTTTTATTCGGCGCATTCGCGCATTGCGGGTCTTTTCAGGTGTCTTTGCAATCTGCTCTAGGAAATCTCCTCCAAACGGATCATCAGAACGGCCGACGGAGCGATCGGGCTCTCTCACAAGCTGAGGGACGATATGGAGGTAACGGATGGATGAAAAAAATGTTGTCAGATCGCGGAAGGGTCGATTCACGTTTACCTGCTCAAGGTAGGTCTGTGATAATCTGGCTTCGTCGTAACGGTCTTCATCATTGGGGCGGTCCAGAAGAACCTCTCCGTTGAAGGCCACTCGTTCTTTTCGAAGGATCGGACGTCGCTGTTTAGTTTGGTTGAATGTGATCTCGTATTCCCATTTTGAAGTATTACTTGGGTCTCTGAGTTCAACAGACAACCCGACATATGAGTCGCGCCGGGCAGCTAGGCAACGAAGAGCCGTGACGCCCCCGCGGCGTTCGATGGATTCTTGAAATCCTCCGCCGGGTGAAGCGAGATCTCTTAGAAACCGGAACGCGTCCAAAAAATTCGATTTCCCGGAAGCATTCGGTCCCACCAAAAAAGTGCGATCCTGGATAGCCACCTCCGCATTGGCGAAATTTTTCCAGTTCTTGAGACCTACGCGACAAAATATCAGGTTCTTACTCATGGCTTTCCTTTCATATACATTTCATAAATGCCTAACATTACCCTCTTTATTGCCCCTTTTTAAGGGTATTACCTCTTTTCCCTTTTACGCCATAGAGCACCGGGGCCTCGCCCGATACATTCGACGTCACCCTTGGCCTGGAGATTCCGAAGGACTCTGCGGATCATATCCCGGCTTACACCCGGACAGGCTCTCTCCAAATCATTAACCGAAAACTCAGCAGAAAAATCCCTCACGGCCTTTTCGATCAATTCCGTTTTAGCGCCTCGTGGAGCTTTGGTCCGGCCCAAACGATCCTCAAATTCTCTGTAGGCCGTTTTCAAAATCGACAAGAGATAATTGATATATGGCCACGGGTTGTGCTTGCCCTCATGCCAGCCCTGGGAGCTTTGCTGAAGGGTTTCGTAGTATCGTTCCTTGTCCTGTTCAATAAGGCGCTCCAGGCTGACATATCGTCCGACCTCGATCCCGAGATGGTAACATTGCAGGAGCATCAGAAGCCGGGATACCCGACCGTTGGCGTCTCGAAACGGATGGATGCACAGAAAATCCAGGTTGAAGGCGGCTAAAAGTACAAGAGGTGGGACTTTTCGATCCTTGACGGCATCATTGTACAATTCGACAAGATCCCGCAGGCAGATGGGCGTGTCCTTAGCCGGAACCGTTTTGAAGCGGACTCGAGACCTGCCATCCGGAAACTTTTCTATGATGTCGCCGTCTTTTTCCTTGTATTTTCCGGCATCCCGGATCTCCCCGCGTGTCATGCGGTGAAGTTTTAAAATGGTTTCTTCCGATATCGGAATTCTTTCGCCCTGCCCATGAATCCATGTCAGGGCCTGCCGGTACCCCCGCACTTCCTCCTCGTCACGGTCCCGCAGCAGAGGTCGGCCGAAAACGATGGTGGCGATTCTGGATTGATCGACTTCCACGCCCTCGATCCGGTTTGACGAAACAGCGCTTTCAATGAGCGCGTGCTCCCGAAGAACCTTGAGACGTTGCGGCGACTGGCGGGTGAACAATTCCTGTTTTCCACGCGCCTCGCCGAGATCGGCGAGGTACCAGGAAGTGGCGGCAGGAACCGACTCGAACTCGTGGGAAAAAAGCCGAAGAGTGATCATGGCGTTTCCCTTCCATATGGCTTACTATCCTCCCTGACAGTCATCGGTTTCGTCATGGCGTTCACTTTGAGCCAGTAGTGGGCGACCTTGGTCACTTCCCGCCAGGGGAACCTGGCCGGGTCTTTGATCGGCTCCTGCATGATCGGATGGGTGGCGCCTGTCTGCGGATCAGGCAGGCAGTTCGTGACCACGTAAAGCCAATAGCAGTCCCGGCGGTCCTCGGCTACGCGCCTTTCATTTGGCGTGAGCAGAATTGTGCCTGTGGCTGCGGCCAGACCCTTGACTTCAATCAGGCGCAGCTCCCCGGAATTCAAATCCAGACTGGTAATGTCGTAACCCAGGTTCTTTTCATGAACGTCGTAAACCTGGCGGCCCTGGGCTTGCTCATGTTCCATTACCACCTGCATGGCAATGGCCTCGGTCTCCAGGTTCGGTCGCATGTGGCGCACATCCGGCGCCTCTCGCTCGGGATGAGGCAGGACAAGGACGCTCGCTATCCGTTCCACAGCCTGCAGGGACAACGACCGCTGACGTTCCAGTTCCTGCCGGCGCCGTTCCCGTCGGGCCAGGAGTTCAGCGTGGCGGTTTTCGGCCTGAGCCAAACGGCCATCTGCGCCGGCAATGCCTTTTTCCTTGTCTTCATTGGCTTTTCCGATCTCTTCATCCGCACGCTGCAGCAACTCGGTCAAGGAGAGCTCGACATGCTCGACAATGCGTTGCACCTCTGCCAGACGCTCTTCACGTGTTTCCTCGAGAAAGGGCTGGAGCGCGCTCTTATGCAACCACTCGGACGGCTCGGGCGCCGCAGCAATAGCGGGTAGCTGCTCTGGAGGCGCCGCGGGAGAAAAGTTCCCCAGCATGTTAGGTTCGCGAAGCCTTGGCTCACTGTCGCCGATAAGTTCCAGCGCAAAAAGACGCTCGTGAACGATATGGCCGAGGCCGTCCACTACACGGGCACGATAGAAGTCGACGCGTGAAGGTTTCTCGTGTTGCAGGGAATAAAAGCATGCTCCCTTTCCGAACACTTCGGCCGCTTTGCTACAGGCATGCCTGCGGAGGGCCTCGAAAAGCGGATGACCGGGGGTGACCCATTCAAGGTTGTGGGTTTCAGCGGCTTCACGGTCGGTGGAGCAACGTGGATACTTCGACGCCAGGGCGGGAAGTTTCCAGTCCGGCTCACGTTCGTGCCGTTGAAGCGCCGGCGGCGTCCGGGCCGGCTCGAAGGTGTGATCCATGCCCTCTATGATTTTCAACTTGAGCGGAACGTATTCGGATGCCTCGCGAATAAAACGAGCGATGGTTTCCGGCACGACGCGGCGTTCCTGGGCGCGGGCCCGACGCTCGATCAGCATTTCCAGGTTCAGCTTCTTCGCAGCCAGGCCTTCGAGCGCGTTTTGGCATATTGCCCGGAAACGCCCTTCGTCAACGTTTTCAAGGAGACGCTCTTCAAGGTCGGCATCGCCAAGTTTGCCTGAGTAGTAGTCCCGCAGTACGCGCTCCACATGTGCGGTCGGGAGTACTTCCCCGAGAACGTTGAAGACTGCGTCGTCGTCCAGGGCATCACGAATTTCCTGGAGCTTCTCCAGTAGTCGCTGAAGAACCCGTCCCTCAATGGTGTTGGTAGCCACGAAATTGAAGATGAGACAGTCCTTCCGCTGACCGTAACGATGGATGCGTCCCATGCGCTGCTCAAGGCGATTCGGGTTCCAGGGGATGTCGTAGTTGAAAAGAATATTGCATACCTGCAGGTTGATGCCTTCTCCTGCCGCCTCGGTGGCCACGAGCACCTGGATTTCACCTTCACGAAATTGCTGCTCCGAGAAAAGACGCGTACCCGGCTCATTGCGGGAGCCCGGTCTCATACCGCCATGGATGCAGCCTACCTTGAAGCCCCAGGTCTTCAGATTTTGGCTGAGATAGTCAAGGGTGTCCTTGAACTCAGTAAAGATCAGCAACCGCTGTTCAGGATGATCAAAGAAGCCTTCCTGGTGAAGCAGGTCTTTGAGCTTGGACAGTTTTGCTTCCGCTTCCGAAT
This sequence comes from Deltaproteobacteria bacterium, assembly GCA_012522415.1. NCBI lineage: Bacteria > Pseudomonadati > Myxococcota > Myxococcia > Deltaproteobacteria bacterium. The sequence continues at coordinate 40,556 of JAAYKM010000025.1, forward strand.
CTTCAACGGCCCGGGCCTGTTCGGCAAGCCCGCGAAGTTCCGCGATCTCCTCGCGGATTTGCTCGGCGTTGCCTGCGAGCGTGATGGCTTCAAGCATCTCTTCCAGCCGCTCGCGCTCATTTTCCTCCATTTCCTCGATCTCCTCCGGATCGGGAAGGTCGGGTGGAGCCAGTCGGGCCAGTGCTTGAGCTTTCTTGATACTTTCTTCCAATCGGCGCGCCCGGTTTTCCAGGCTACGTCGCATGGCGTAAGTGCTGGAGGCCAGCCTGCGCTGATAGAGGGACATCAAAAAACCTACCGCGCGGGCGCGGGGATCGTCACCCTGGGCGGCGGCTTTTGCACTCTGGCGTTTGACGAAACGGGTAATCTCCCTGTAAAGGTCAAACTCCGGACCATCGATCTGAAAATCGACCGTGTGCGGAATGCGCTTGGTGAAAATCTTCTCTGCCACCCAGGTTCCATCCGCCCGCCGTTCAGGAAAATAGACCATCGCCTCCTTCGTGCGGCGAAGATAAAACGGAGCACGACGACGTTCCATGGCCTCGTGGATGGAGCGGACATCGGCATAGGCATCCGCATCAAGCAATTGCAGGAACAGCGAAAAATTGACCGGGTCACCCTTGTGCGGCGTTGCCGTCAGCAGAAGAATATTGTCCGATGTATCCCGCAGGAGTTCCCCGAGGGCGTAGCGCGCCGTCTTGCGGGCAGGGGGAGTCCAGGACATGCGATGGGCTTCGTCCACGATAATGAGATCCCAGTGGACCTGTCTCAATCCCGGCAGAATTTCTGTCCGTTTGGCAAGGTCAAGCGACGTGATGACCTTTTTCTGTTCCAGCCATTGGTTGACTCCGAACTGGTCACGAATGTCCCCGCCTTTCAGGACAAGGAATTTCTCATCGAACTTTTCTTTCAGCTCCCGCTGCCACTGGAACGACAGGTTGGCAGGACAGACGATCAGAATCCGTTCGGCAAGTCCGCGCAGTTGGAGTTCACGGATGAGGAGGCCGGCCATGATGGTTTTTCCGGCGCCGGCGTCGTCGGCGAGCAGGAAACGGACACGCGCCAGTTTCAGAAGATAGTCGTAGATGGCCTCGAGTTGATGGGGCAGCGGATCGACCCTTGAAATCGAAAGGCCGAAATAGGGGTCGAATTCCCAGGCGATGCCGAGTGAATATGCCTGAAGACCCAAACGAAGGAGATGGCCGTCGCCGGCGAAAGTAAAACCGGAGTCATGGATGGTCAGCCCTTTAATGTCCTGTTTTGTCAGCGTAACTTTTCGGAAACGTTCGGTGTGTGTACCGACAAGACCGACCGTCCAGGTTCCGTCATTGCCGGTGCGCACCGTTTCCACACGCATCGGTTCGTTAAAGAGCGAGCCGGTTAAAGTACACCCTTCATGTATTGAATCTCTTGAAGTTGTCATCGCTTCTCAGCCTTCCCGCTATCGTCAATACGACTATCATCCGCTCCGCCTGTTTTCACCCATTCGTTCACTTCTTCCTTGCGGAATTTCCACAGGCGCCCCATCCGGTACGAGGGCATCTGCTTTTCGGAAATCCATTTATAGACCGTATCCCGCTTGATGCCGAGATAGGCCGCGATCTCATCCACGGAGAGCCATCGGTCTTCCATCATTCACTCCAGTCGCACAGGGCCCCGTTCCATTCCTGAACGGCCTCAATCCTTCGGTTTAGAGAATCGAATCCGTCCTGGACAGCCCCATTGGTTTCCACCCGGTCCGATCAGACCAAACTGGTACATATTATACGAAATCCGACGAACCTTCAAAGGGTTTCTCCGGGTTTGACGGAGCCATGGTTGTCTGGGCCACGAGGGCCTCAAAGGGGTGTAAGTCTGGGCATCGTAGAGCCCGTGAGATAGCCGCTGATGTCACTTCTGCTTGACGAACGTCTGAATATGGTCGTAGGCGGCAAAGGAACGTCTCTGGCGGGTTGTTCGACCCTTGGCGCGCACAGGACTGGCGTACCACCAGAAGGCCGGGCGGGTTGTTCGGGTGCGTCGCGGGCTGTATGCCGTCATCCCGTCGGGAGTCGACACCACTGAAGATGAAGCGACGGGTTTCAGGCTGGATGTGCTCAAAAAGGTTGCCCACCTGCTTGGGCTGCTCGATGCCATACAAAGCCACCCTTTCCTCAAAGGGAAGTTGGTCCTCAAGGGCGGAACGGCCTTGAATCTTTTCATCTTCGATGTTCCTCGGCTCTCCGTAGACATCGATACAATGCCTTGTGGAGAACCAGGGTAAATGTGCGGGTGCGCGTAAGTCGGCGTGGGCGCGCCAGAAACGACGAGGCCCCGAAGGGATCACCCTGCGGGGTCTCGCGTTAAGCAAGAACCGCTGAAGTTCAGCGAATTGAATTCTGGCTCCCCGTGTGCAACCCTCTTCATAACCGTTCTCTTTCTCCCGCAGTTAACCGAAAACCTTCAATATCAACTGGTTATCAAAGATCAGGCCGTTCCCGATGAGGCGGAAGCGGCGTCAAGATACATTTCCCTGGCAATCGGTCGACACAAGGGCCTGGTATGCACTAAGCCTGGGTAGCGCTCCACTATTGCCATGCCCTTGTGCCACCTGCCCCATCGGTCGCCACCTTGCCGTTACCGTTGCCCTTGGCCAAATTTGCCAGGTAGTCGGAAATGGCAAACCCGGGCTGGCGGCACTCCTGGCTGAACCGGCTCATCCAATCGCCGGCCAACCTCTGAAAACTATGGCGATCCCTGTGGACGCATCGGTTCTCGGGCGGGTGCGAAGCGAACTCGGTGATTGCGTTGAATACCGCATAGGCGTTTTCACCAAGATCATCTCTGTATCGACTGCAGAGAGCACCCATGTGTTGAGACAGAACACCCCAATCGCTGGCTATTGGACCATCTGGTTTCATATCCTTTGGCTTTCGGATCAGAAGAACCCCACGGAACAGCGGTTCAAATTCCTGATGGGTGACCTTGCAATCTCGAAGGACGCCCAGATATTCACTGAAGCTGGCTCTGAGTTTGGAGAGGCGCTCATGTGCGACCTCAAAATTGATCTCTTTTCCGATATCCCTCTGCAGATGAGTGAATTTAAAGCGGATGATCGATTTGGGGAGGATCAATCCATTCTTGCAGACCTTTCGAAGAAAACCAATGTCGAAGGCGAGCGCCCTCAAACCGTTATAGCTGTTCGTTACACGGATGAACGGCCCGAATGCGTCCGGCCGGTCCTTGGCTGGAACGAATTGGAAGTCCAAGGCCGCTGAGTTGTGAACGAGGTCAACGAAGCAATGCCCACCGGTCCCCGGGGCGTCAGTTGCTTTCACCTCCCACTCGCCGGGTTTGGTTTCGGGGAAGGCGGTTTGGCAGCACTGATATGCCCAGTCCAACGCCTCGCGATTTGTCACCAACCTGTAGCCCCTGCTGACCACCCCCAACACCCGATTGGTCTTTTTGTTCACAATCGCTTTCTTATCAGGCACCGAGAGCCGCCGCTCTCCAGATTCCGTAGGAACACTCACAAAAACCGGGTGCTCTTCGACTGGAAACAGAACTTCGTCAATTTGTGTTAATCGGGGCATAGCTTCATCCCTCCCTCCCAATCAGTATCAATATTCTTTCTCCTGGTTCGTCGGCATATCCCGCTGATCGAACACGAGTAACCGCTCCGCAAGCTCCAACGCATCCACAGGCCAGAAACACTCGGGCCGGGGATGGCGCACATTAGGCTGTCCCGCTGCGGGGCGGCAATTGAGCAGGGAGTCGACCCATTGGCCGGGGACGGCGTCCCGGCCGTGCACAGCGCCCAGGATCGCGCCACAGATGGCGGCGTTGGTGTCGGTGTCTCCGCCGCGCATGACGGTGTCCATAACGGCTTCCTCCAGATTCGTGGTATGCAAAAGCTGCCACAGGGCGTTGCGGAATGCCGTCAGCACCCACCCCTGCTGGTGGACATAATCCGCTGGCGGTGATTCGGCGGCACCTCGGACCGCTTCCAGAAGGCTCCCATCCACCTTCATGTCTTCCGCCCAGGTCACGATCTGCTCGTACAGATCTCGACCATCGCACCCCTGGCGGATGGCATGGGCAATCGCCATCGTGAATAATGCATTGGCTTGCTGACAAATCGGATGGGGATGGGTGATCGCCGCGTCCTGCCGTGCCCACTCGGCAACCAACTCAGCGTCATGGTTGGCTCCGAAGATGCCCAGCGGGCTGATCCTCATCATCGCGCCGTTGGCCTGGCTGTCCGGATTGGGACGACCCCGCAGACCTCCGGCGACGGTCATACCGCAATCGAAGGGACCGGAGTCCAGCCAAAAGATGTACGCTTTTCTGGCTTCATCGGGATCGTACCTTCCCTGGTCCGCCAGCATGCGGGCCAGCGAAAGCGCCATCTCGGAATCGTCGGTCGGTTGGCCAGCAATCGTGTTCCAAGTGCCTCCGTCAGCAAGTTTCTGGACGCCGTTCGGGTATTCCCGCCGGATGTCATCTGGAGCCCGAAACTCGACCAGGCTGCCAAGGGAGTCTCCTGCGAGCTGGCCAAGTAGGGAGCCCTGGGCGCGGGAGAGTATATCGATGTCGAGGAAGTCCCGGCGCGTTGAGCCGTCGCCTCCGTTCAATATTCCCATACGACCTCACAGGCCAGGTATTCGCTCAGCACCATCCGAACAAACACGCCACCCGTTTCGACCACCGCATATCGATAACGATCAGGTTGAACCACAACCCAACCACCTGAGAGCGGGAGTCGGTCCGGAGATTTCCCGAACGCTCTCAGGAACGCCCGGCTCCCGATTTCCGGCCACAAGTCGACCTTGTCGCCGGCGACCTTCTCGAACGCCGATCTTTGGTCATCGCTCAATATCTGTAGGGGCGCAAAACCGACTATGCTCGGTTTCTCCAGTTTCGGGTATAACTCATATGCAGCGTGCCCTCTTGCGAGTTTCAGGATCACGTTTCGAACCCGATCAGCTTCCGGCTCCCAAAACAAGTTGTCCGCTGCATCTCCTTTTCGAGCACTTTCTATCCTGTATCTCAGCGTCGGATTTTCTCCCAGAATCCGCTTTACATTAGAACGATGCATACCGGAAGTTTCTGTTCCACCGCAGATAACACAGTCTAAAAAGCAAGCCAGATATTGCTCGTCCAGCGAGAACGAGGCGTTGCACCCTTGGCAGGCACCGACGACCGGCAACTCCGGTGGATAGGGTTCATCCAACAGGACCCTCGAGGGAACGTGGTCGCGCGTATCCGGATGGGTGCCGCAATAAACGCACATGCCCGTTTGACGTTCATCGATAAACAGATGCCGTGGGTCCATCATTGCCCTGTTTGTGCAACCTGATTATCCTGAGTCTTCTGCGCAAGCAGGTACGAGAATTTATCTCTAATCAACTTCTTGCGCTCTTCAATGAAGTCTTCGAAGCGGTCGATCTTCCAGAGGTCCTTATCCTTCGGTACCAAGTGCATGTCGAGGTAGCTTTCCGGCTTGCCGGAGAACCAGGCTTCGGGCAAGGTGTCCGATTTACCGCCGGCACCGTTCTCAGCCTGGGTCAGCAACATGCAATTGGCCAACTGGTCGCGCGCATCCTGTTTGTATTTCACGATGCTGAGCCGACCGGTTTCGGGGCTGGCGGTCTTGATCTTTCTCAAGGCGCTCTGCGGAAAGATGTGGTCGACCTGCGGGAGGTTGTTATCGTAAGCAGGCGTGTAATTGAACTCCCGGTACCACAGATTGAAAAGCAGATGGATCGAATCGGAACCGTAACCCATCTGCCAGAAACGATCTTCGGTAAGCTCGAGACTTCGTCCTTTTGAACGGACGGCGTCGAAAAGATGGTTCAAGTCGAAGCCGTTCCGCTCCTTGATCTTTCCGACGCAGTCGTCGATGAGTTGGTCCGGAGTCCCGCTGAAAGCACCGCTGATCAAGGCGCGCAGTAGGTAGTTGTCTATCCCCTGCGCAGCCTTCCAGTTATCTGGAAAATGATAGCGGGAATAGACCAACGGAATCAGGACGAGATAGGACGGCAAGGCTTTGTCACATCGGATGAAGGTTTTCCCGCGGACGAAGTCCAGAACGTCTTTCAGCGCTTTCGTGATGTCCTGCCACCTGGTTTCGATTTCCTCCCGCACACCCGGTTTGCGGAACTTCGAGACCTCATAGCGTGCGCCTTGGTTCAACAGCGTAAGGCATGATTTCAAAACGAAATCACGTGTGAAAGCGAATCCGTGGCGGTTGAGGTCCGACAGGAGGTCCTCCATTTGTTCGTCGGCGCGATCCCAGCTTGAGCTCAGCAAGGAAAAAAGCAGATCGGATTTACCCAACCGAGTGCCGCCGGAATTCGCCCGTATAAAGACTTCCACAACGTCGTCTTCGGTGTAGAGTTCGGCGTTTTCGGTGCTGTCGAGTTCCTGGTATGAAATCCCATCGTCGGAATGAAAAGTCTTGAATACGATGCCGACGTGGCGGCTTATTTTGCGGCGTTCATCAGGGGAGAGTTCGCGGCCCGCTTTGACGATCAGGTCCTCCGCGGCGGTAAGCGGATCTGCGGTATTGAAGACCAAGTCTTTGAATCTGATCCACGGAAAGCCCGTTTTGCCTGCATCGAGAAACGCAAACCTGAACTTGACGTCGTCCGGGGCGGACACTTCTCCGCTCAAAATGTCGAGGAAAAGCTCCCGCCCTTCATAGCTCCCGCACAGACCGATGAACAGGCTTTGAAGTCTCTGCTGACCGTCCAGAACCAGACATTTCTTCTTGCCGTTTTCGGGGACGTAAAAATCGCTCAACCGGAGCTTGCTGCGGTAGTTGTCGATGAACTTTCTGTGGCGGACCTCAGCCCTGGTCTTCCATATCAGCAGAGTGCTGATGGGGTATTCCCTCAGAATCGAATCGAAGAGACGGCAGATCTGGTCTTCGCTCCAGACGAACGGCCGCTGGATATTGGGCAGCCAGAAACCGCCGTCCTCGTCATGATTGTTTAAGAAGCTGACGATCTTCCGCAGAGAATGTTTCGGAGTCTTCATTATTCAGCGCCGCCTCCGTCGCTTTGCTTATTCTTATCCCTTGGGTGGATATGGGTCCTTGCCGTAGGTGTGCTCCGTTTGAATCGTCATATCCTTCTTGTGGATGACGACCTGCCCGAGCTCCTGGTTCTTTGCAGCTTCCTTGGCGCGGTTGATTGCATCTGCTTTCGTGTCGTGTTTGCTCAGTGCCCTGGACGCATTCTCTTCCTTGACCTTCCAGCCGCCGTCGGTATTGGGTGTCACATGGTAAGTCTTGCGCTTCGACATCTTCATGCCTCCTGATTTGAGTTGGTTTTCTCTTCGTGCCCGCGGACCGCTGCGAGTATCCGATCAATGCATGCATCGAAATCCGCTTCGACTTCATGCTGCCACAGGCGGATCACCGTCCATTCCATCTGCCTGAGTTTCCGATGGTTTGCGGCGTCCCTTTCCCGGTTCCTGTTTATCTTCTTTTTCCAAAAATCAGAGACCTTGTCCTCCCAGGAAGGGAATCGGTATCCGTGCCAAAAATCGCCGTCCACGAACACGGCGACCCGGGCCTTTCTGAAAACAACGTCCGGCTTGCCGGGCAGATCTTTGACGTGCTTGCGGAACCTCAATCCTCTTCTGTGAAGAGCGGAGCGTACCCGCATTTCAAGGCCGGTATCCTTGCCCTTGATGCGGGACATACAGAAGCTGCGCTGTTCGGGTGTCAGGTTGTCCGGCATCAGTCCTGTCCCTGATACAAACTGAAAGCCCTGGCCATCTCCCTGCGCCCCGGCAGGTGGAGTTCGGGGGGAGCGGTCGTGAGGACCTGAAAGCCCTGCGGCGTTCCGGGGCAGATTTTCTGGAAGTCGCACTTGGAACACTTGTCGGGATACGGTCGCATCGGAAAGTCCGACGCGAGAATGCCCGAGACCGCCCATTCGATGTTTGCGAGTGCTGAATCCACCGCCTCCTGGGTAATCGGCACTTCAACTCTCTGGTTGTCCTTCAAAAGATGAACATTGCCTGTTCTCGCATTCTGCCCGAGAACCTGGTCTGCGGCTCTTGCATACAGTTGAACCTGTAAGGCAAGCTCGGTCCAGTCGAGGTCGTCGTTCTCACCCGGCGTCTCTCCGCCCTCCATCGTTTTGAAGTCAATGATCTCGGCCTGGAGGATGTTTCCGTCGTCATCTTCGTGGAGCAGGAGATCAATCGAGCCGGTGATGACGCAGTTGGAGGCCGGAATCTCGAAAACCGCCTCAACTTGTCTCTCCCGCTCGAAATCCTCGCCGAAAGACGCCACGTAAGCCTTAGAGCTTTCCACAGCCCGGTTTTTTGAGTTTTCGTAAGCGCCCGGCCGGTTACCCGGATCGCCGCTCTGGGGCACGTGCTTCAAATGGAATGTGTTCAGCACAACCTGCTCCACCTGGTTCTCCGCCGGAGGCGAATCCGGGTGAAGCTCGTGCAGCTTCTGGATGGACGTATGAACGGTCCGTCCGTAACCGAACATTTCAGGGACGATGGGATTGAGTCCGTAGCGTTCCCTGAACTGGTAGCTCCTCGGACATTGCAGGTAATACCTGATCTCGGTGAAACTGGTCGGGTAGTCGGCGTCTTCCACCCGCCGGCGCGGCGCAGCCGGAACAAGTCCCGCCGGCAGACCGGCACCGTTCTGAACCACCGCTGGATGAGTGACAAGCTGTAATGCATATGGAGATTGGCGGGCTGCTCGTTTCGCCTGTGGCAGATTCTCCGCTCCACTCACGTGGAGATAACGCTCAGCGCGTGTCGCAGCAGTGTAAAAAAGCCTGATTTCTTCATCCGGGGTGCTTTGATATGCGCCGCGGTTGATCGCCGTGGCCATGACGCCGGGCGGCAGCCAACCCGAGTATCTGCTTCTCTTTTTCGGGAACCTGTGTGCTTCGACGTCTACAACGAAAACGCAAGGGAACTCGAGTCCCTTCATCTTGTGAACGGTCGAAATCGTGACGGCGTCCGGTCTTTGAAGCACGTCGTCGGTTGACATGTCGTATCCCGTTTCGGCGGCGTTCTGAAGGAAGTTGAGGACATCTGAAAAGCGTTGCCTCGAATCCACGCTCATATAGACCGTTTCGACGTCCAGGATCATGCGGCTGAAAAGCCCGATGTCCCGCATGACGTCGTCGCTGAAGTTCGTGCGGGCGATGTTGAAAGCTTCCAGCAGATCGTAAACAAGCTGCTGCGGGTAAAGCCGGATTCTTGTCGAGCCCTGAGGGCGGTGAATCCGCCGGCTCCAGTCAGTGAGAACGCGCACAAGTGCGTTGAAGTCCGCATCAGGATACGCAGGCAGTACTTGGCTGTTGAAGTGCTGCTGCACCGTATTCCGGTCAAGCGGAGTATTGCGGAGGAGTTCAAAGGTGCTGCGAAGAACAGATGTCTGAGGGCGGTCGAAGGGCCCCCCGCCGGCTTCCAAACTGAAAGGAATGCCGAGGGCCTCCAGGGCGGCCGTAAACGCCGCATGTCTCGGCGTGTCATCCTGTTCCGCCTGACGTGTCGAGCGCATCAGAATCGCGAAATCAGCAGGCGTCAAACCACGGACGACGCCGTTGTCATCATAGGCGGTGCCCAACAGCCCCTGGATTCTATCCGCAACCCATCCCGCCTCGGCGTCGCGGTCCGGAAACCACAGCACCCTGAAATCCTGGGGCGTACGATTCGCAAAGGCCGCCGGATTTTTCGGAATCCGGCTCGGCCCCAGCATGGCGGCTGCGAAGGCGTCCGAAGCCTGGACGATGGGCTCCGTGCTTCGGAAATTTTGCGACAGGGTATGCACGCTGCAGCCGGCATAACGTCGTTGAAAACCTAAGATGTTGCTGACATCGGCCCCCCGCCATGCATAGATCGACTGGTCGTCGTCTCCAACCACGAAAAGCGTCTGCGAGCGCTGATGCAGCAGTCGGATCAGCTCCTCCTGGCAGGGGTTGACGTCCTGATACTCATCCACCATGAGGTGGCGCAAATCCCCAATACCGTTTTCCACGCCGGCTGCATTGGAACGGATCGCCTCGACCACATCCCGGATCATCAAAGAGAAATCGATGTATTGATCCGTCCTGAGACCGTCCCGAATGCGGGTGAGCAAGTCACCGATGGCTTGATCTTCAGCGGCGACCGTATTGAAGTTCAACAGCTCATCATTTGCGGTCTTCCACGCGTCCGACGTCTGCTTGATCGTATCGAAGTAGCTGCCTTCTTTTGTCGCAGTCGCGCCTTTGGCTCGTCTGCGGAAAGGCCTAAGACCTAAATTACCAAATCTTGAAATCAGATACAGCTTCAGCCGGTTCTCATCAAGAACGTCGTACTGTCGATATGTGGCGTCCATATCACCCAGCACGTGCTGGCAGTAGGAGTGGATGGTCCCGATATACATCGCCCCCATCACGGTGGGATCGAGTCCTGCGGTGGTCAGGGCTTGAGAAACCCGGCGTTTGATGGACTCGGCCGCCTTTTCGGTGA
>JAAYKM010000026.1 GCA_012522415.1 Deltaproteobacteria bacterium
ATATTGCTCCATCAAATTTTCGTCACATTCCGCGATGTCTTCCAACATCGATTCCCGGTAATGATTGGCATCGTCTATGATATCGGGCGGGATATCGGCTGTGGTATAGGTGCCTTGCTTGTCATCAAAGATCATCGCCTTCATGTCGACCAGATCAACGATGCCTTTAAAAGCATTTTCCTTACCAATGGGAAGGCAGAGGGGGGTGCCCTTTTCCCCGAGGAGAGCCTTTATGCTGTCAAAAGACTTCCTGAAGTCGGCCCTTTCCCTGTCCATGCGATTGATAAAAATTACACGGGGTATATTGAGTGCATCGGCGTATTCCCAGTTTTTGATGGTCTGAAACTCCACGCCGCTGACGGCATCGACGACAACAACGGCGCTGTCTGCAACACGCAGGGCATTCTTCGTATCGAATGAAAAATTAGAATCACCTGGCGTGTCCATGATATTGATTTTATGCTTGTCCCATTCGAAGAAGTTAACCGCCGTGCTGATTGAAATATGTCTTTTTTGCTCTTCGGGTTCGAAGTCCATGGAGGAGGTGCCTTCATCAACACGTCCCGGTCGGTCTGTTTTGCCGCTCAAAAAAAGAAACGCCTCACAAAGTGAGGTTTTACCCGTCCCGCCATGCCCGACGACGACGATATTTCTCAGGGACGCTGTATCGTATTTTGCCATGAGAACTCCTTTCTGATGAGAACATATACTTTGTTTTATTGCGGCTGTTTAGCCCAATACACACGACAAAGTCAAGACAAATTTCCCGGGGAAAATCCCCGTAAATGCGTCCAATAACGCGATTTTATAGAATAAGATCAAGAGCAAATATCATTGACATATTATAGTGATGTCAGTATAAGAACTCTCGACGCAGGGAGGGGGCCTTTCAAAATCATTCTCCACAGTTCATGTACTTCATCGTCTTCAGTGACATAAATTCTTAAGCGGGTGTCCTATGCTGGATTATTTCATTAAAAAGATCATTGGCACAAAAAACGATCGCGATATTAAAAGATTGTCTCATATTCTTCAGGAGGTAAATCGTTTCGAACCCTCCTTGCAGAATCTTTCCGACGACCAGTTAAGAGCCAAAACCGGATATTTTAAAGAACAATTGGCCGAAGGGGCCGTACTGGAGGATATTTTGCCTGAAGCCTTTTCCGTTGTCCGTGAAGTTGCCTGGAGGACGGTAAAAATGCGCCCCTTTGATGTTCAGGTCATTGGAGGGCTCGTGTTGAACGAAGGGAAAATTGCCGAAATGAAGACAGGGGAAGGCAAGACCCTGGCTGCCACATTGCCGCTTTATCTCAACGCACTGGAAGGAAAAGGCGCTCATCTGGTGACGGTGAAAGACTACCTGGCCAAACGCGATGCCGAGTGGATGGGGCCCATATATCGTTTCCTCGGCTTGTCCGTGGGAACCATTGTCCATGGCATGGACGACAATGAACGCAAGGAGGCCTATGGCGCAGACATCACCTATGGCACGAATAACGAATTTGGTTTCGATTACCTTCGGGATAATATGAAATTTACCCTGGACGATTATGTCCAGCGTGATTTTAATTATGCGATTGTCGATGAGGTTGACAGCATTCTGATCGATGAAGCCAGAACGCCCTTGATCATTTCCGGTGCCTCCGAGGAATCGACGGATAAATATTACCGGATCAATCAGATCATCCCCAATCTCCGGAAGGAGAAGGATTATACGGTAGAGGAAAAGTCAAGAACCGTTGCGCTTACGGAAGAAGGCGTGGCGCGCGTTGAAACCTACTTAAAGGTACAGAATCTATATGAGCCGAAAAACATCGAGCTTCTTCACCATGTCAACCAGGCGTTGAAAGCCCACACCCTGTTTAAAAAAGATGTGGATTACCTGGTGAAGGATGGGCAGGTCATTATCGTTGATGAGTTTACGGGGCGGATCATGCCCGGACGGAGATACAGTGACGGCCTGCACCAAGCCCTGGAGGCGAAGGAAACGGTGAAAATTGAGCGGGAAAACCAGACCCTTGCCACAATCAATTTTCAGAATTACTTTCGGATGTACACAAAACTCTCAGGCATGACCGGTACGGCCGATACAGAGGCCGCCGAGTTCAAAAAAATATACGATTTGGATGTCGTGGTTATTCCAACCAATATGCCCATGATTCGAAACGACCATTCCGATGTGATCTATAAAACGGAAAAGGAAAAATTCAACGCCGTCATCGAAGAGATCAAGGAGTTGAATCAACAGGGACGGCCAGTCCTCGTTGGGACGATATCCATTGAAAAGTCAGAATTACTCGGTAAATTCCTGACGCGCTCGGGTATTCCCCATTATGTTCTCAATGCCAAGAACCATGAAAAGGAAGCGGAGATTGTTGCAAAAGCCGGACAGAAAGGCATGGTAACGATTTCAACCAATATGGCCGGAAGGGGTACGGATATCAAGCTGGGGGAGGGGGTCGCCGAACTGGGTGGTCTTCATATTCTGGGTACGGAGCGCCATGAAAGCCGTCGTATCGATAACCAGTTGCGAGGTCGTTCCGGCCGACAGGGGGATCAAGGCTCTTCTCGCTTCTACCTTTCTCTGGAAGATGATCTGTTGAGAATTTTCGGAGCAGAGAAAATTTCCGCCGTAATGGATCGTCTGGGCATTGAGGAAAACCAGCCCATAGAGCACAAGTTTATTTCCCGGGCTATTGAGAACGCACAAAAGCGTGTCGAAGGCCAGAATTTTGAAATACGTAAGCACCTTCTGGATTTCGACGATGTGATGAACCGTCAGCGCCAGGTAATCTATGAGCAGCGCAAGAAGGTTCTGAAAGGGGACAACTTGTGGGAAGATATTTCGGAAATGCTGGAAGAGGTTGCGGAAAATCTTGTCGATGACTTCATAGAAGAAAAAAGCCATCCTGAAGACTGGAACTTGAAGGCCATGGACGACATGATTTTTAAACGCTTCTCCCTCAGGACGGATTATGCTGCTTCTGATCCGGATGGGTTAAATGAGACGATCATAACAGATGAACTGATCACAACAGTCAAGGATCTCCTGAAGGCAAAGGAAAAGGAATTCGGAACCTCTCTCATGGACTATCTCATGAAAGTCATCATGCTTCAGTCGATTGATGTCCACTGGAAAGACCATCTTCTGGCCATGGATCACCTGAAAGAGGGAATCGGACTGCGGGGCTATGGACAGAAGGATCCGGTCCGGGAGTACCAGAAGGAGGGATACGATATGTTCATGGAGATGATTTATCGTATCAAGGAGAACACGCTGGAGAAGCTTTGCATGGTCCGGGTTCAGCGGGAAGAGGAAGTTGATGCAATACAATCCAGACAAAAGCAGACTTTCACCATGAACCGGGGTGAAGCGGTGCCGGCACAGGCAACCATAAAAAGAACCGGCGATAAAATCGGACGAAACGATCCCTGTCCCTGCGGCAGTGGTAAAAAGTATAAAAAATGCTGTGGCCAGAATTAGTTGAAACAAAGAGGCACGTCACATGAATCATGAATTTGTTGTACCCGGTTTTCTCGCCAATGGTATCCACTGTGGTATCAAGGAAAATGGTTACAAGGATCTGGGTATGATTTTTTCTATACAGCCGGCATCCGCCGCAGGGGTTTTTACGAAAAATGCTTTCAAGGCCGCACCGGTGCTGCTTGATATGGAAAGGATTCAAAGAGGGGAGGGCCAGGCGGTTATTGCGAACAGCGGCGTCGCCAATGCGGCGACCGGTATTGAAGGTCTTCAGGATGCACGCGAGATGTCTCTCATGGCCTCACGCCAATTGGGCATTAGAGATGAACTGGTCTACGTGGCTTCGACCGGTGTCATCGGGTATCGGGTGCCGATCTCCAAAATCAGGAAGGGTATGCCGCGACTGGTTACGGGTCTCAAAGAAGATGGATTTTCGCAGGCTGAAGAGGCGATCATGACGACCGATAAAAGGCCCAAAATGTCCCTGGCCAAAGGCGTCATCGACGGACGCGAAATCACGGTTTGCGGACTGGCCAAGGGTGCGGGGATGATTGAACCCCATATGGCTACAATGCTCGCGTTTATTATGACCGACGCCAACATTGAAAGCGGTACCTTGGATAAATTGTTCAGAAGCTCGGTAGACAGGAGTTTTAATGCCATCACAGTTGATGGATGCATGAGTACAAACGACACGGCGCTCATTCTTGCCAATGGGCAAAGCGGCCTCAAACCTTTGAATGGATCGAGAAATATTCAGATATTTAAGACCATGCTGGACGATGTCCTATCCCAACTCTCTTTTTCGATGGTCCAGGACGGAGAAGGGGCTACCAAAGTCATTGAGTTGCGGGTGGAAGAAGCGAAGAGCCGGATGGACGCTCGCAGGATAGCCTATGCCGTGGCCAATTCAAATCTCGTAAAAACAGCCTTTTACGGGGGTGATCCAAACTGGGGGCGTATCATTGGAGCAATCGGGGCCGTAAAGGAAACGATTCCCGTGAACGCCGTTCGGGTGACCCTCAACCATGTCGTGATTTTTGCAGATGGCCGCGGCATTGACGGGCACGAATCAGAATTGAAGGAAATCATGGCATTGCCGCACATTCGCGTCCTGATCCAGATGGGAATGGGAAAGGCGCACTTTCAACTTTTGGCCTCCGATTTGACTCACGAATACGTCACAATCAATGCCCACTATCATACCTGATCCCGGAGCGGAAAATACCACAGATTGTTCACCTTTTCACTTGATCATTGGGTGGGGATGTGTTAATAGCCCACGAACCTCACACATTCTCACTATATACGGTGTGTTGTTTTCTCTCCATGGGGAGAAAATTGGACCGTAGTTTTCTGGAATGGCGGAATAAACACAAAGCAAAGGAGTAAACGGTATGGCCAACATTTCCATGAAACTGTTGTTGGAGGCGGGTGTTCACTTTGGGCATCAGACGAACAAGTGGAACCCGAAAATGAAACCTTATATCTTCGGGGCTCGGAACAATATCTACATCATTGATCTGCAGCAGACTGTGGGCTTTTTTCAGGCGGCGTATAACTTTATCGTCAACACCGTAAGCGAAGGCGGTGAATTGCTGTTTGTAGGCACCAAAAAGCAGGCACAGGAGGCGATTCGGGAGGAAGCGACCCGCTGTGATATGCCTTACGTGAGTCAACGATGGCTTGGCGGTATGCTGACCAATTTTGGGACGGTCAAAAAGAGCATTGACCGCTTGAACTATCTGGACAAGATGTTTACCGATGATTCGATCCGTGCTTTTCCGAAGAAGGAAATTTTAATTCTCCAAAAGGAAAAGGAAAAGCTTGAGAAAGTTCTTGGTGGGATCCGCAACATGAAGGGGCATCCCTCCTCTGTTTTCATAGTCGATCCGAAACGGGAAGACATTGCAATCAGGGAAGCCAAAAGGCTGGGCATTCCCATTGTGGCCATTGTCGATACGAACTGTGATCCCGATGATATTGATTATATCATCCCTGGTAACGACGATGCGATCCGGGCAATCAAACTCTTTTCATCGAAGTTCGCCGATGCGGTTTTGGAAGGTAAAAAGCGATTTGAAGAACGGGTTCAGGCTGAAAGCAACAAGGAAATCGAAGCGGAAGAACTGAGTGTAGAACCTCTGGATGCGGGTGAGGATGAGGATGTGCCGGAGAGCGTGGAAACAAAAGAGGAAGCTTCCTCAGAAACCGAAGACCATGATTAATAAATAAGCATGGCGAATGATCCTACCTTTATAAAGGCCCCATTTATAAAGGATATTCCATCCATGACATGCGGACTCTGGTTCAGGGAGTTGTTACTTTTAAGGAGGAGAGAAAATTGAATATTACATCGACAATGGTGAAGGATTTAAGGGATAAAACAGGCGCCGGCATGATGGATTGCAAGGAGGCACTGACGGCCTCCGGTGGCGACTTGGATAAGGCGGTTGATTATTTACGAAAAAAAGGCATGTCCGCGGCGACGAAACGATCTTCCAAGGCGGCAAAAGACGGGACGGTCGCCACCTATGTCCATATGGGCGGCAAGATCGGGGTAATGGTGGAGTTGAACTGCGAAACGGATTTTGTTGCAAAAACGGATCATTTCCAGGCCATGGCAAAGGACCTTGCCATGCAGGTTGCGGCGACCAACCCCGTTTACGTCAATGCTCAGGAGATTCCCGAGGAGGCCCTGGAAAGAGAGAAGGACATCTACCGGAGTCAGTTGCTGGCGGAAAAAAAGCCGGAAAAAATCTGGGATAAAATCATTGAAGGAAAACTCAACAAATTTTATGAGGAAGTTTGCCTGGTGAATCAAAAGTTTATCAAGGATGACAGCATGACGGTTGCCACATTGGTGAACAACATGATCGCCAAGACGGGTGAAAATATTATTATTCGGCGTTTTGCCCGCTTTCAGCTCGGTGAAGAAATCGGGGGATAAATGCAGTCGCCACAGTATAAGCGCATCCTGATCAAGGTTAGCGGCGAAGCCCTGATGGGCCGGCGTTCCTTCGGGGTGGATCCCGATGTGGTCGATGAGATCGCACATGAGATCAAGGAGGCGTCGGAATTGGGTGTCCAGATCGGAGTGGTTGTCGGCGGCGGGAATATTTTCCGGGGCGTCGAAGTAAGCGCCAAAGGGATGGATCGCACCACAGCTGATTATATGGGGATGCTCGCCACGATGATCAACAGCCTGGCCCTCCAGAGCGCTCTGGAAAAACTGGGAATAGAGACGCGCGTGCAGTCGGCTATTGAAGTTAAAGAGGTTGCGGAGGCGTACATTCAAAGAAGAGCGATCCGCCATCTGGAAAAGGGCAGGATCGTTATTTTCGGAGGAGGAACGGGGAACCCCTATTTTACGACAGATACGGCGGCCACTCTAAGAGCGCTGGAAATTAAAGCGGATATCCTGATGAAAGCGACCAAGGTGGACGGCATTTATAACAAGGATCCCATTATGTCCCATGATGCGGTTTTTTTTGATCGTATCGGCTTCACCGATATTTTGACACAGAATCTGAGAGTTATGGACGCCACAGCGATTTCGCTTTGCAGGGACAACAACCTTTCTGTTTTGGTGTTTAATCTTTTAACGAAAGGAAATATCAAGCGCGCCATTTGTGGAGAAAGGATTGGTACAATAGTCGGAGGTTAAGCAATGACGGAACTGATTTTTGAAGAACTCACAAAAAATATGGATAAGGGCATTGCCGCTCTCGATAAATCGTTTAGCAAGGTCCGGACGGGGCGCGCATCGATTGCCCTCCTTGACGGGATAAAAGTGGAATATTACGGAACGATGACTCCTCTGAACCAGATGGCCACCTTGTCTGTTCCGGAGAGCCGGCTTATTCTGATTTCACCGTGGGATAGCAGTGTCATCAGCTTAATCGAAAAAGCCCTTCACAAGTCCGATCTGGGGTTGATGCCCAGCAACGATGGCAAGTTGATTCGATTGTCCATTCCCCCTTTGACGGAAGAAAGAAGAAAAGAACTTGTCAAAGTCGTTAAAAAAATGTCAGAGGAGGCGAAAGTAAATATTCGGAATATTCGCCGAGACGCAAATGAACAGCTTAAGGAATTGAAGAAAGACAACACCCTTTCTGAAGACGACCTGTTCCGCCAGCAGGAGGAGGTTCAGAAAATCACCAATAAGTATATTGAAAAAGTGGATCAGGTCTTGACGTCGAAGGAAAAGGAAATTATGGAAATATGATCTTTATCGATTTAAAAAAGATGGAAAATGGGGAAGTATTGAGCTTCCCTATTTTTTTTGGAAGTACCGTTGATGGTCATTCAGTGTAAACTGTGGTATGAGGATCCGGTTTTACGAAAAAACTTATGACTAAAAAAAGTCAAATTATTCCCCAACATATCGCTATCATTATGGATGGAAACGGGCGATGGGCGCAAAAGCATGCGATGGGACGCATTTCCGGCCATAAAAAAGGTGCGGAGGCTGTGCGTGTCGTTACCAGGGCATGTCGCGAACTCGGTGTAAGGTATCTTACGCTTTACGCCTTTTCCGTGGACAACTGGTCCAGACCCATAACGGAAGTGAACGCATTGATGAGGCTTCTGTCCGAGTATCTGACGTCAGAACTTATGGAAATGCAACAAACGGGCATTCGTCTGAACATCATCGGGAACATATCCCGCATAAAACCCTCGTTACAGGATAAAATTCATGGGGTATGCAAACAAACCGCTGATAACCATGACATGGTTTTGACCTTGGCTTTGAACTACAGCGGTCGTGACGATATCACGGAAGCCGTCAAAGGGCTTTTTGCCGATTTTCAGTCTGGACGATATTCATGGGAAGACATGACGAATGAATTATTGGGCCGCTACCTCTCGACAGCGGATATGCCGGATCCGGACCTTTTGATTCGCACGAGCGGTGAATACCGTTTGAGCAATTTTCTGCTCTGGCAGTCGGCTTACACGGAATTTTATTTCACGGATGTTCTGTGGCCGGATTTTGGAAAAGCGGAGCTTCTCGCCGCAATTGAGGAATTTCGTAAGAGGGAAAGAAGATTCGGCAAAACCAGCGCACAGCTCGGGAAAGGAATGACGCGCTAGAGAATGAATGCTTTTCATATCCAACGGTGGCTGACCGCCTTCATTGCCGTTCCATCCCTTTTTCTGCTTATTTACTTTGGAAACGAGGCCGTATTTTCTTTCTTGATCGCCCTGGTGATTTTTTTCGCAGCTTGGGAGTATGAAAAAATTATTCACGGGTCCGAACCTCTGAAGAGGAGATGGGAGTTTTTTTGTATCGTCCTGGTAATTCCCCTGATGACTCACTATGGGGGATTGGAGCATTTGTACGCGGTTCTGTCTCTCCTGATCATCTGTCTGATTCTGTGCGATTTGTTCAGAATAAGGAACCGCAAGGAGGGGCCGGATATCAGCCTGCTGACAAAATACCTGTTCGGCATATGGTATATTCCCGTTTTTATATCTTATTTTATTCTGATCCGTAGATTTGAGAACGGTGTTTTGTGGATATTTTTTATTTTGATACTTGCCTTTTCCGGTGATGTGGCTGCCTTTTACTCCGGGAAATTCTTGGGTAAAACGAAATTAATGCCCTCGGTGAGTCCAAATAAAACGGTCGCAGGGGTGATCGGTCTGGTTGCGGGCAGCATGGCGGCCTGCCTCATATTCGCCTGTCTGTTCATGCCGAATCTATGGTTACCCCACGTGCTTGCCATGTCCTTTCTAGGGGGGGTAACCGGTCAGTTGGGTGACCTCTTTGAATCGGAGATAAAAAGAACAGGGGGCGTCAAGGATTCGGGCACGGCCTTACCCGGGCATGGGGGAATCCTGGATCGTATGGACTGCCTGTTGTTCATCGCCCCCGTCATTTATTACTATAAGACCTATATAATAAACTGAGATGAAGAATATATCCATTCTTGGGTCCACGGGCTCTATCGGGGTCAACACCCTCAACATCGTAAGGCGGCATCCGGCCATGTTTCGTGTCATGGGATTGTCCGCCGGGGAGAACATCGACCGACTCAAGGCGCAGATTCAGGAATTCAGGCCCCGAATGGTTTCCGTGGCGACGGAGCAGGGTGCCGACCGACTAATACGTGCATTCCCCTTGCCCAGAGATTTCAATATACTGATCGGTGTCGAGGGTTGCCGGAGCGTGGCAACGATTCCTGAAGTCGATCTGGTTGTTTCCGCAATGGTCGGCTCACATGGATTGCTTCCGACAATGGATGCGATCAACCAGAAAAAGACACTTGCCCTGGCCAACAAAGAATCGCTTGTCATGGCGGGGGAAATCGTCATGACTGCCGCCAGAACGAATAAAGTCGCCATTATTCCTGTCGATAGCGAGCACAGCGCCATTTTTCAGTGTATCAGGGGGAATCGAAGAAAGGAGATCAGGCGTATCATCCTGACGGCCTCAGGGGGCCCCTTTCTGGGAATGTCGGCAGAGCAAATCCGCAGGGTCACACCGGAAGAAGCGCTGTGCCATCCTCGCTGGAAAATGGGCAAAAAAATCACCATTGATTCGGCGACGATGATGAACAAGGGATTTGAAATACTGGAGGCAAAGTGGTTATTTGATATGGACTATGATGCGATTGGTGTGTATATCCACCCGGAGAGCATTGTTCATTCTCTGGTTGAATACAGGGACGGTTCGATTTTGGCGCAGCTTGGCCTTCCGGACATGAAGTTACCCATTGCTTATGCGCTGTCTTACCCGGCCCGATTGGAATCTCCGGATGGCTCGTTTCTTGATCTTGATGCAGTCGGCCCCCTTCAATTTATGAAGGCGGACCCAGAAAAAATTCCGGCATTGGCATTGGCCTATCATGCCGGTCGTTGTGGCGGTACTCTACCGGCCGTCATGAACGGAGCCAATGAAAAGGCGGTTGAGGCGTTCCTGCATCGGCGCATTTCATTTTATGAAATTCTGGACATTGTTGAGAAGGTGATGTCCATGCACCATGTGAAT
>JAAYKM010000027.1 GCA_012522415.1 Deltaproteobacteria bacterium
GGGTTCTTGACGTACATGCCGGATCACCGGCAAAAGAGGACGGGGACGCAGGATGGACGGAGGCGCTGCCCCTGTTCACGGATGTTTCCGTGGCGGTGAGAAGCGGCCCCCACGTAATCATGGACCTGGCCGGCAATGAGGAAATCTCATCCAGGATAGAAGCGGAAAAAACAGCGGCGACGGAGAGGATCAGCGCACAGGGGACGCGCCTATTCCTGTCCCTGCTGCGTCGGGACCCCCAAAGGGTCAACGGCTCTCCTGAGGGGTGGATTTCGGAACAGGCCACAAAGCTCACGGAAACCGGCGGGGAACTTCGTCATTCCAACAAGCTGAAGGGCCCTTTCATCGCCACTGTGGGCCATGAACTGCGCACCCCCCTCAACGCCATCCTCCGATTTTCCGAACTCCTCCGGGATGATCGCAACGACTCTCTGACGGAAGAACAAAAGGACCATATCGGCCATATTCATGGCGCCGGCACCCATTTGCTCGAACTGGTCAACCATCTCCTGGATCCTTCCAAAATGGAATCCCGCAAGCTCACCCTGCAATACGAGAGGATCCCCTTGGGGAAAATCGTCTCCGACGTGGAAGCGGTCATTCGACCGTTGATGGCCCTGAAATCACAAGAATTTGAGGCCCGCATCGCCGATACGGCTGGTTGCATCCATGCCGACCGGATGGCGTTCATCCAAATTCTTTACAACCTGTTGTCCAATGCCATGAAATTTACAGACCAGGGGGGACACATCACGCTGGAGGCGGACATTCTCGACACCCCGGGGCCTGGTGATGAAGATGGCCCCCCCTCGTTCGAGGGGGAACCGGCTGAAGCATACCTGGTGCTACATGTTTCAGACACGGGGCCCGGCATTCCGGAAGAGGATCGGGAACGCATATTCGAAGCCTTTGAGAGGGGGAACAATACCCAGGACGGCACAGGACTGGGCCTGGCCTTAACGAAGAACCTCGTGGCGCTTCACGGCGGTCATATATCCGTGGCAAGCGAAACGGGCCAGGGCAGCCGGTTCACGATCGTCATCCCGCAACCGACGGGGTCAACGCCCGGAACAACGACGTCACCCCCTGAAATCGACGAAGAAGGGGAGGATGACGGGGAAGAGCCGATGGCAGAACCGGACGATCAGGGCGCCCCGCTGCTTCTGGTCGAAGACGACGCGGCCACGGCTGAACTGATATCCCATTACCTGAATGGAAGCGGATATCGGGTGGAGCATGTCTTTAAAGGCGGGGATGCGCTGAAACGTGCGCAGGACATTGAACCTTTCGCCGTAATCCTGGACATCATGCTTCCCGACAAGGACGGTTGGCAGGTGCTCCGGGAATTAAAAGCCAGCCATATCACCCGGGATATCCCGGTGATCATTCTGTCCATTATCGACAACCCTTCGCTCGGATTCGCCCTCGGCGCCACGGATTATCTGCTCAAACCCGTGAAAAAGGACGTTTTCCTTGAAAAAATCAGCCGACTGAGCGGCACCGGGAAGAGGGAACATCGTTTTAGGGATATTCTTTGCGTCGACGCCAACGAAAACACAAGGGAGCGGCTGAAGGAAATCCTCGAAACGGCGGGATACAACGTTCTGAACACGGCAACCGGCAAGGATGGCCTTGAGAAGGCCCTTCTTTATCGGCCCGACCTGGTTATCCTCGACCTCCTGATACCGGATATGGGCGGCTTCGCCTTATCCCGGGCATTAAAAAGCAATGAGGCGACGGCGGACACCCCGATTGTCGTTTTAACGGAAAAGGACATCACCGTGGGGGAGAGGTTGAGGCTCGCCGGAAACGTCGAGAGCGTCATGCAGAAGCATTGCCTTTCCAAGGAAGACCTCCTCGCCCATGTCCGGGATCTGGAAATCACCCCCCTTGCGGGAAGGGGACTTCTGGATACGGCAAGCGGTCTTTTCGACCGGTCCTATTTCCAAATCCGCCTGGCCCAGGAAATTTACCGCGCCGACCGATACTACACCACCTTCTCTGTCATGATGTTCGATATTGATGATTTCATTCTTTACGCCCAACTGAATGGCGTACAAAAAGCAAACAACTGTATCCGGAAAATGGCGGACTTTCTACGCCAAACCGCCCGCGGCTCCGATGTTTTGGCCCGCTACGGCTTCGGTGGCTTCGCCATCCTCCTATCCAGCACCACGGAGGAGGGAACACGCACCGTCGCAGAACGTTTTCTTTCCTTTATTGAGAGCTACCCGTTTCCTGGGATGAAGGACATGCCGAAAAAGAGCCTGACGGCCAGTATAGCGGTGGTTCACTACAATCGTGTCGGTCCGTGCACGGCGGAGCAGATGATTTTTGAAGCCCGGGAACTGGTCCGAAACGCCTACAGCGCGGGGGGGGCAAACATTCGGATCTACGGACAACAGGAGTCGCCTGAATAAAAAAACCGGACCATCGGATAACGTTGTCAGGGATGAAGAATATAACGCCTCACGCTGATGTTCAGCAGCAAACCCACGGCGGTTAACAAAACCACAACGGCCGACCCGCCATAGCTCATGAAGGGCAGGGGGATGCCGACAACGGGGAAAATACCCAGCACCATCCCGATATTGATCAGCACACCCCAGAAGATCAACATGGATATGCCGAAAGCGACGAGGGTTCCCAAATAGTCACGGGAGTGAAGCGCTATTTTCAGGCTCCAGAGAACCAATAATGAAAAGAGGATCATCAGGACAACGGCGCCGAAAAACCCCCACTCTTCCGCGTAAACGGAAAAGTCAAAGTCCGTTTGCTGTTCCGGCAAAAAGTTGAGTTGCGTCTGGGTGCCCTGAAGAAATCCCTTGCCGAAAAACCCACCGGAACCGATGGCGATCATGGATTGAATGATATGGTAACCAGAGCCGAGGGGGTCTCTTTCAGGAGAAAGAAAAGCCAGGATCCTTTCCTTCTGGTAATTCTTCAGAAAAAACCAGGCAACGGGGACCGAAACGAGGCCGGACGCCACGGCAATACCGATGGATTTCCAGTTGATCCCCACAAAAAGGGTGATGCTCACGAATATGATGAACAGCATCAGCGCCGTTCCAAGGTCAGGCTGGCGAAAAACCAGCACAAAGGGTAAAAGCACCAGGGAAAAGGGAATCAGCAGCTCCCTGAGCAAAAGAGAACGGTTCATCTTGTGATCATCGAAGTATTTGGCCAGGGTAAGGACGATAACGAGTTTCATCAACTCCGAGGGCTGAAAAGAGAAACCGAAAACATTGATCCAACGCTGGGAGCCATGGGTGGCATATCCATAAAAATGAATGGCCAGAAGAAGAAAGGCAACCATACTGTAGATGGTATAGGCGTGCCGGATGATGAAGCGATAGTCGATATTGAAGGCCGCGAGCATGCAGGCTAATCCGATCAGGATCCAGCGCGCCTGGCGAAAACACAAGGACGTCTCCCAGTTTGAATTATATCCCGCACTGTAGAGGTTCACCAGTCCGATGGCCAAAATAAGGCAGACCAGAATCAGCAGGGTCCAGTCGAAATGCAAAAAAAGCCTTCTGTCGAATCGCAATCATCACCTCGTCGAAATGATGGACGCCCATGAATGCCATGGTCCGGATGTTATGTATCGCATCTTATCCCGACTTTCTTCCTCGCGTATCAGCAGGTCCGGCTGTTTCGGTTGTTACAATATGCCTCTTCATTTCTGTTCAATACCCTTCCCGGGGGGAATGGTATGAACCCAAAATCGGCAGTTGATGATGTTACTCTTTTTCTGACTCCACTCCCAGAGGGCAGGGGCATAGTAATGCATGGAAACCATTTTGGCGCTCTGGGTCCAGCTGCTGTCGGGGCATCGATGTTGCAACATGGCGTGGGCTTCCCTCAGGTACCGACGTTCCCCGGTTTTTTTGAAAAGGAAAAATCCCTGGTGGAATATGGCCTCGGGAAGCAAACGGCTTTCTCCGTAGTGTGAAACAAGCCTGCCGACCATCTCCAACGCTTCGTCAAGGCGTCCATTGTCAAAATAATGTTTGCCCAGAGCCAAAAGTAAAAAGGCCATGAGCTCGGGACCATTTAAAAACCCGGTCGATCTTTGTCGCTCGAAGCCCTCGTTACACAGGGTGATCTGGACGGGTGTCGCATGCACGGCGTGGGCGCGGAAAAGGTTGGGCGTTTCCGGGGTGATCCTGCAGGGTATGAAATGCTGATTCAGGAGTTGAATCACATCGCTGCGCGAATATGAAACAGTATCCATTTTCTGACTGAGGAAACAGCCCAGATTAAAAAAATGAAGGAAAAGAGGTTTCTTTTCATGCGGGGCCGAATCGGATATGTCATCGATTCCCCTCCGCCAGGATATCAGATTTGCCATTGTACCTTATCCATCTCCTCTCGCTCAAAAATTAAAATGATTGGCCGGCATAAGTCAAGAACAACCTTTCTCGGTGCCATCCGTCATCGGTCATGTGCCGGACAATCCCCTAATTGCTTGTAAAGTATCCGGCCCCCATGGTATAGGTACGGCCATTCCGAGACACGCCCCTCCGGGACAGGCCTTCTGACGGAAAACACACATCCACCAAGGATCTTGATATGATACGGAAAACAGGTTTCGACAATGAACGTTACATCACCGAACAGACTACAGCAATCCTTGATCGGGTGAGGCAATTCGACAACAAGCTTTATCTGGAGTTCGGTGGGAAACTTGTCTACGACTACCACGCAACCCGTGTGCTTCCCGGCTACGATCCGAACGTGAAGATGCGGTTGATCAAAGAACTGAAGGACCAGGCCGATATCTTGCTGTGCATTTACGCAGGGGATATTGAACGAAAGAAAATCAGGGCCGATTTCGGCATCACCTATGATTCGGACGCATTGAAATTGATCGACGAACTCCGTTCCTGGGGTATCGATATTCTGGGGGTGGTCATCACCCGTTTTGACCAGCAACCGGCGGCCACCCTGTTCAAAAACAAACTCGAGCGGCGCGGCATACCGGTTTTTACCCATCGGTTCACCAAAGGCTATCCCACCGATGTCGACCTGATCGTGAGTGATGAAGGATACGGGGTGAATGATTACATCGAAACGGCCAAGCCTCTGGTCATCGTCACAGGTCCCGGGCCCGGCAGCGGTAAACTGGCCACCTGCCTCTCCCAACTCTATCACGATTACAAAAGGGGCATCAAATCGGGATACGCTAAATTTGAAACCTTTCCCATCTGGAACCTTCCGCTCAAGCACCCGGTCAACGTGGCCTATGAGGCGGCAACGGCGGATATCCGGGACTTTAACCTCATCGACCCCTTTCATCTGGAAGAATATACCCGGACCGCCGTGAACTACAATCGTGATGTGGAGGTTTTCCCCGTTCTCAGGAGAATTCTTGAAAAAATAACAAACGGACCCGCCTTTTACCGTTCACCTACGGACATGAGTGTCAACCGGGCGGGGTTCGCCATCACCGACGACGATGTCACCAAGGAAGCCGCCAAACAAGAACTGATTCGCCGTTATTACCGTTATCGCTGTGAATACGCGATGGGCTTTTCCGATTGGGAGACGGTCCAGCGGACGGAGCTTTTTCTGAAGGACTTCGGTCTGAAGCCTGAAGACCGGAAAGTGGTCCCGCCGGCTCATGATGCCGCCCGGGACGCACAGGAACGGGACAAGGGCAATGAGGGCATTTTCTGCGGCGCCGCTATTGAATTAAAAGATGGCACCATCGTGACGGGGAGTAACTCCGCCTTGCTTCACGCTGCATCGAGCATGGTTCTGCACGCGATAAAACATTTAGCCGATATTCCGGAAAAGATTAAACTTTTACCCCCCCATATCACCGGGGCCGTGGGAAACCTGAAAACAACCATCCTCAATGAAAAGACGGTGAGCCTTGACCTGGAAGAAACATTGATCGCCCTGAGTATCAGTGCTATAAACAATCCTGCGGCCCAACTGGCAATAGAAAGGTTAAAGGATCTGATGAACTGTGAAGTTCATATCACCCATATTCCAACGTCCGGAGATGAGGCGGGCCTGCGCCGGTTGGGCGTCAACCTGACCAGCGATCCGAATTTTTCAACCAAAGATCTCTTTACGCCTTGATATCGTGGCGGCCTTCCCGCTCCGCCGTTACGGCATGGACCTCTCCGATGAGAGGGGTGGATGATCCCGGCGAGACCGGTTTGGCTGAAGTTAAGTGTGCCGTTCTTCCAACACAAAGGGGGGCTGAAAATGGAAAGTTGGGATGAGTCATCGTTGGCCCAGTTCGACGGCCGGGACGGTAAACCCGCCTATATCGCTTATAAAGGGCGGGTCTATGATGTCACGGACAGCAAGCTCTGGCACGGGGGGCTTCATATGAAACGCCACCAGGCGGGCTCCGACCTGACTGATTCTCTCTCGGCGGCCCCCCACGATAACGAGGTTCTGTCCCGCTATCCCCAAGTGGGGCCCTACCAACCCAGAGACGTATCCTCTCTGCCGCCGGGCCTTGAGAGATTTCTGGAGCGTTTCCCCATTGCACGCCGTCATCCGCATCCGGTTGCCGTCCATTTTCCCCTGGTCTTCCTTCTTTCGGTTTTCATCTTCGATATGCTCTATATTCTCACGGGGCGCCTCTCTTTTTATGAAACGGCCCTGTATTGCCTTTATGCCGGTCTTTTGACGATGCCGACCGCCATGATGACGGGTTTCTTTTCCTGGTGGGTCAATTATCAAGCCCAGGCAATGAAGCCCATAGTCAGAAAAATCCAACTTTCATTCCTCGTGCTCATCCTGTCCACGGGGATTTTATTCTGGAGAAACCAGACTGCGGACCTGCTTGAGCCTTTTCGGATTGAAAGCCTTTTTTATCTGATACTGGTTCTCTCCTTGTGGCCCCTGCTGATTGCCCTTGGCTTTATCGGAGGTTCTCTGGTCTTCCCCCATGGCAGGTCAAAACGGACCGGGGGGGGAATGAAACAGAACGAAGAGACCGCGTCATTATAATACACATACGCCAAGCCGGGGATTCAGGCGGACAGGATCGTTCAGGCGCTTCCCGAACAGGCCGCAAAACCAGGATGTTTCTCTTCTTGCCCTTGGAGGGCAAGCGGAAGGTTTCTATAACGTTATCACGTCGTGTAACAGGGTGCACCGTTAATCCCAGGGTATCCCATCGTCCGCCGACAGGGATTTTCCCCTTTACAACCCCCGGTTCGTATTATACAACTAAACGCACAGGATCACTGTGAAAGTTACGCCGGTCATCACAGGCACAGGGAAGGATCACATAATAAACAGGCCTTCCTCGTCGCCTGCGCTCCACGAAATGGCCGCTGTTCCGTTTTCGCCTTTCCCATCCCCCCCCGGGTCAAGGGCGGATGAAAGAAACCGCAGGAGGTTGCCGATCGGGGGCACGGGGGGCAGGGCGTTTTCCCGATCGGAAATCGTTATGCAAACGTATCGTATACAGGAATAACCATCATGTACGAAGTCACGATTAAACGCGCCTTTTCCGCCGCCCATTCCCTGAAGGAAATCGGCGGGAAGTGCGAAAAGCTCCACGGCCACAACTTCACCGTCGAGGTTTCCGTGGCGACGGATCAATTGAACCGGGAGGGGCTCGTGGTTGATTTCCGGGTCATCAAGACCTGGACCGACGAAACGCTTAGGGAACTGGATCACAAATATCTCAACGAGATCAGCATATTTCGGGGCGCCAACCCGTCATCTGAAAACATCGCCCGGCACATCTATGACCAGATCGCCCGGAGGATCACCACACCGGGACTCCGGGTTAGCCGTGTCACCGTCTGGGAATCGGAAAACGCAAAGGTAGCCTATACGGGGCCGGACCATGCTTGACGTTCAGAACCAGAGAGACCACCGGCAGATCAACATCCGCAAGGTCGGTGTGAAGGGCATCAAGTATCCCATCACGGTCCTGGACCGGGAAAACGGCACCCAGCCGGTGAACGCCACGATCAGCATGTACGTCAATCTGCCTCACCGCTTCAAGGGAACCCACATGAGCCGGTTTGTTGAAATTCTCAATGAATTCCGGGGCCAGATAAACATCCGAACCTTCAACCGTATTCTGGAGCGGGCACGGGAAAAACTCCACGCCGAATCGGCGCACATGGAGATCGAATTCCCCTATTTCATCGAAAAATCCGCCCCCGTTTCCCGGGCGAAAAGTCTCATGGAATACCGATGTACCTTCGTTGGTGAAAACACGGGGGAAAAAACGGATTTTCTCGTCGGTGTCGTCGTCCCGGTCACCACGGTCTGCCCCTGCTCAAAGGAGATCAGCGTCGCCGGAGCGCACAACCAACGGAGCATGGTGAACGTAACGCTCCGATTTAAGAAATTTTTCTGGATAGAGGACGTGATTCGCCTGGTGGAGGATTCGGCCAGTGGCGAGGTTTATTCCCTCCTGAAGCGGATAGACGAAAAATACGTCACGGAAAAAGCTTATGATAACCCGATGTTTGTCGAGGACGTGGTTAGAAATATCGCCCAGAGGCTGAACGAAATCGACAACTTTACCTGGTACTGCGTGGAGGCCGAAAATATGGAGAGCATCCATAATCATAGCGCCTATGCCTGCGTGGAGAAGGAATGACATGAAAACGAATACGGGAAAGGCCTTTTTTAATCTCTATCACCACGGTTTCATCCGCGCCGCCGTCTGTGTGCCCGATGTCAGGGTCGGCGACCCGGACTACAACACGGAAAAAACGATAGAACTCATCAATGAAGCGGCCCGGGGTAAAGCCGTTTTCGCCCTGTTTCCCGAGCTGGGCCTCTCCGCCTATTCCAATGAAGACCTGTTCCATCAGGACGCGCTTTTACAGGGTGTCATCGGAAATATCACCCGCCTGCTGGAAGCCACGGCGAATCTTGCCATCGTCACCGTTGTCGGTGCCCCATTGCAGGTCGGAAACCGGCTCTTCAACTGCGGCATCGTGACCTATGGCGGCGCAATCCTGGGTGTCTCCGTCAAGACGTACCTTCCCAATTACCGGGAATTCTACGAACGCCGCCAGTTCAGTCCGGCCGAAGAGGCCCTGATGACGACCATCGACCTCTGCGGTCACAAGGACGTTCCCTTCGGGCCAAATATCATCTTTGAAGTCGAAACGATTCCAAACTTCCGTTTCCATACGGAGATCGGCGAGGACCTGTGGGTCCCCGTGCCCCCGTCAAGCTTTGCCGCCCTGGCGGGCGCCACCGTCCTGGCCAACCTGGCGGCTTCAAATGCCTCCGTGGGGAAAGCCGATTATCGACGGGACCTGACAGCCAATCAGTCCGCCCGCTGCGTGGCAGCCTACCTCCACGCGGCCGCCGGGTACGGCGAATCGACAACGGACCTGGCCTGGGACGGACATGCCATGATTCACGAAAACGGAAAGCTCCTGGTCGAATCGGAGCGTTTTTCACGGAAATCCCAGATCATCTTTGCCGACATCGACCTGGACCGCCTCGCCCAGGATCGCATGCGCCTGAACAGTTTCGGGGAGAGCGCGCGGGTTCACCGGCCAGAGGTGGACTGCTTTCGCAAAATTCCCTTTTCCGTAGAGGTCCCCATGGACAAAGAGCTTCTCCTCGACCGGGAATATCCGAGGTTTCCCTATGTCCCGGCGGATGCCGGAGAATGCGATCAGCGATGCTTCGAGGTCTATAACATCCAGGTTCAGGGGCTGGCGAAACGTCTCGCGGCCTCCCGCATCCCCAACATCATCATCGGGGTCTCGGGCGGTCTGGATTCGACACACGCCCTGCTCGTAGCCGCCCGGACGATGGACCTGCTGGATCGTCCCCGGACCTGTATCAAGGCCTACACCATGCCCGGGTTCGCCACGACGGACCGCACCCTGGGCAATGCAAGAAAGCTCATGAGCGCCCTCGGCGTATCCTCGGGCGAGATCGATATCCGCCCAAGCTGCCGCCAGATGCTCCAGGACATCGGCCATCCTTATCATCTCGGTAAGCCGGTCTATGACGTCACATTCGAGAATGTGCAGGCGGGAGAACGGACCTCGCATCTGTTCCGTCTTGCCAACCACCTGGACGCCCTTGTCGTCGGTACGGGTGACCTGAGCGAACTGGCTCTCGGTTGGTGTACCTACGGTGTGGGAGATCATATGTCCCACTACAACGTCAACGCCGGTGTCCCGAAGACCCTCATCCAGCGTCTGATCCGCTGGGTTGCGGACACCGGCCGGTTTTCGCCGCAGGTTTCCCGCATCCTCACCGACATCCTGGAAACGGAAATCAGCCCTGAACTGATCCCGGGCGAGGGAAACGCGCAGCCAGCGCAAAAGACGGAAGAGGTCATCGGTCCCTACGAGTTGCAGGATTTTAACCTCTTTTACACCATCCGGTTCGGCTATCTGCCGACAAAGATCGCCTTCCTCGCCTACTGTACCTGGCGTGACGCCCAAAGGGGTTCTTGGCCCGACCTGCCGGACCACAAAAAACACGCCTACAGCCTGAAAGAAATCAAGCACTGGCTGGAGGTTTTCATCCACCGCTTTTTTCAGGTGAACCAGTTCAAGCGCTCCTGTGTGCCCAACGGCCCGAAGATCGGTTCCGGAGGCTCGCTCTCGCCCCGGGGAGATTACCGGGCGCCCAGCGATGCTGAAGCCAGGGTCTGGCTGAATAATTGGGAGGATATACCGGATCGGTATTGAGAAACAGGCAAGTCATTGCGGGAAATGGGGTTGGGGGACGATCACCCACAGAGGAGAAGACGGTTTCCCGGCGCAGTCATGGCGGCGTGGGGCAAGCCATGCGCATCGGTCTCCGAAACAATCCGATTTCATCGGACCGCTATTTTTTGCCCCTCCTTTCCAGGACCCGCTTCAATTGTCCCGCCAGCGTGCCCTCAGGAGGGTCCGAATCCCCCGACTGCGCATCATCACGGTAAACAAGCGACGTCTCATGGCGATGATCCGTCTCCGCATAGTATTCGCCCAGCAACCCCCGGCTGTGCTCGTCTTCGTGACAGTAAACGCAGAGGTTTTCCCAGTTGCTGCCGTCGGCGGGATTGTTGTGATGATTTCCGTCCCTGTGATGAACCGTGAGGAGATGCCGGTTTGTCCCGTTAAATTCCCTTCCGCATCGGGCACAGACCAAACCGTGGATACGCAGAGACCGTTCGCGGTAATCCGCTCCCGGGGCTTTCCGGCTGCTTTCCTTCATCTCCCGGACAACGTCTTCAACAGGCCGCATCGGTTGTGAGGCGTCTTTTTTCACCCGGGTCTGGACACGGCCCCACCTGCTGCCGTAACTGACTTTGCTCACTGTCTTCCCTCAAAGACGCCGTCATTTATGAACCGGCCGTTTTATCATCCCCGGAAACCAGGGTCCGGACGAAAACACGCGCCCCCTTCCAGAGGGCCCTCGTGTTCCGGAGTCGCCCCAGAACCTGTGGAAACATCCCCGCCTTCAACTTCTCTTCAATCACGGAAACGGCTCCGATCCACGTCTGGACTTGGCCGACCAGGCGCGTCAGGTGGAGTACCTGGAAATGAACCTGGGAAGAAACGTCCTTGATGTTTTCCGCAACGTCTTCCAAATTCCGGAGAATACTGGGCAGACGCAGATTCAACTGGTCAATCGTCGGCCGCAGATGATCGAGGATTTTCCAAAACTGGACGAAGATAGCCACCAGGGACCCGGCCAGCAGGAGAAAAGCTATACTCAGAATGATAAAGCTGATTTCCAGCATTGTAATACACCCATCAAATTGCCGTTTTTTACGGCGTTATGCTCCCGTTTTATCACTTTCTTCCTTGAAGGCCCCAATGCCCGCATCAAGCGCTTTCTTCAACCGTGTTTTATTTTCCTGAAGGGTCTCTCTTCCCTTTTCGGCCAGATCGCTCACGACGTCTTCCACATCTTCGACCTTTTCTCTGGCCATCAGTTGAATTTCCTTCGCCTTCCTGATCGCCGACTCATAAACCACCTTACTTTTTTCCAGGGCACCTTCATACTCGTCCTTGGCTTTCTTGACGATTTCGTCGGTCTTACGAACAATATCTTTCCGGGTTTTCCTACCGCTTTTCGGCGCAAACAGGATACCGATCACCGCGCCGATCACCCCTCCAATTATAACCCCTCTCAGAAAATCACTGTTTTTTTCCGCCATGGCGCGTCCTCCTTTTCTTGTGCGTGCTGGAACCCGTTTTCCCTGCTGGTCACGCGACGTCCCTGCCTCGTTTCCGTGGAAACGATGACCAACGTCGAGAGGAAAATCCGTCCGCGGCTCGAGAATAGCACACCGCCGATAAGGCCTCAAGAAAATAAATAACGTCAAAAAAACGGGCCGATTATCCGTAAAGTCGATAATCGGCCCACTCGTTCGTTACAAACTGAAGTTTCTTAATTCGCCGCAGGAGCTTCTTCTGGCGCTTCGGGAGCCGGTTCCATCTCAGGAGCCGGTTCCGGAGCTGCTTCGGGAGCCGGAGCTTCGACGGCCGCCTCTTCCGGGAACTGCTCTTCCGCCTTCTTGCAGCCAACGACTGCGAAACAGAACGTTGCTACCAAGAGCATGGAAAGAATAATTGCAAATACCTTCTTCATCTAATTGCACCTCCTTTCGTAAATTTCAATACTTTCGGCGATGTCCCATCGTCTCTTCAGGATCACAACATACACTTTATTTTAGCTCTGTCAAGGTATTTTATCCCGCCTATCCTATCCCTGACAGGCTTAACGCACCGCCGTAACGCATCGAAAAACAAACAACCAAAAATACAAACCAGCAGGACATTTTCTCCAGTTAATACCTATCAAATTCATATTGACAAGGGAGAAGAAAAATAGTGAGTATATAGGTGATTTTTTTTACCACTTTTTTCGTCTTCCGGCTTCGTGCCGATTCAACCACAGACTGCGGGAGGATTGCTGATGGGTGATATCTACGAGGAGATTCTGAAAGTTAAAAACAGGGGAGAATGCGCTGCCCTGGCCACGGTCATTTCGGTAGACGGATCAACACCCCGGGAGCAAGGGGCAAAAATGCTGATCCGCCAGGACGGGACCATTGAGGGGACGATCGGCGGTGGTCTGATGGAAAAAATGGCCCGGGAAGAAGCGGAAAAAGTCATCGAGAACGGCATTCCCAAAATGGTCCACTTCGATTTGACGGGGCGTGAAAAAGACGCCATGATCTGCGGTGGTGTCGCGACGGTTTTTATCGAGGCCATCGTGCCGAAAGCGTCCGTTTATATCATGGGGGCAGGACATATTGGATATCATTTGGCCCGGATGGCCAAGATGGTCGATTTCCGGGTCGTGGTCTGCGACAACCGTCCCGAATACGCAAACCGGGAACGTTTCCCGGAAGTGGACGACCTTCACACGGATGATTATGAACAAATTTTTCCGAAACTTCCGGTAAGTGCTTCTTCCTACATCGTCATTGTCACACACGGCCATGCCCATGACCAGATGGCTCTGGAATGGGCATTGGAGACCCAGGCCCGCTATATCGGCATGATAGGCAGCCGGAAAAAAACCCGTCAGGTTCTGGACAACCTGATTGAAAAAGGCGTTTCCGCGGAGGATATCGAAAAACGTGTTCACTCACCCATCGGCTTGAACATCAACGCCGAAACGCCCGCGGAAATCGCTGTCAGCATCATCGCCGAAATGATCCAGGTCAGCTACAGTGACGGCCCTCCCGTCAAGCACACCTGTTGTTCCGGCTAACTAACTGCCAGAGGCACTTGCTTCAACACCAAGGGATGATTAAAATCATTGAGAGAAGAAGCGGAACGCATGAAACGTTTTCCGAGGAATAAGGCCGCAAGACGGCATAAAGAAGCGCGTGAAGTCGCCCATACGTCGTCTGACCGCCGGAATGCGGAAAAGACGGTGAGAAAATGTTCGGGAACATTTCTTAAAACCAAGGAGAGACCATGCTAAAATCAATCGATGAAGTTCAAAGCGCCATGGAACAGGCCAAATATGTCTGCGAGAGGCCCCTCGCCACATCCATATACCTTGCCCAGGCCCTGGGAAAACCCCTGCTCCTGGAAGGCGAAGCGGGCGTCGGGAAAACGGAGGTGGCAAAAGTGATCGCTCAGATCCTCGGCACCAAGCTCATCCGTCTTCAGTGCTACGACGGCCTTGATTCGAGTCATGCCCTTTATGAATGGAATTATCCCAAGCAGATCCTGGCGATCAAAATCGCCCAGGGCCATGGTGAAACGGCGGGGACAAAGGACGAGGATATCGAAAAGACCATTTTCAGCGAAAAATTTCTCCTGACGCGTCCCCTTCTGGAAGCGATCACCTCCGATTCCCACGTGCCGGTCGTGCTGTTGATCGACGAAATCGACCGGTCCGACGAAGAATTTGAAGCCTTTCTGCTGGAAGTGCTGTCGGATTTTCAGATCACCATTCCGGAAATCGGAACCATCAAGGCAAAGGTTCTCCCCTATGTGATTGTCACGTCCAACGGCACCCGGGAACTTCATGACGCCTTGAAACGGCGCTGCCTTTACCACTGGATCGATTACCCGTCATTCGAAAAAGAACTGAGTATCATGCTGAAAAAGGTGCCGGAGGTGCAGCACGGCCTGGCACAGCAAGTATGCGCCCTCATGCAGAAAATCCGGACCATGGACCTTCTGAAATCACCTGGTATCGCTGAAACCCTCGACTGGGCCCAAGCCTTGGTCGCACTCAACAAGGAGCTCCTTGACGAGGAAACGATTGAGCAAACCATGGGCTGTATCATGAAATACCGGGAGGACATGGAAAAATTCAGGCAACTGTTCAAGGCCACCACGGGAGCCTGCGGCGGCAGCTCTCCCGTCAACCTCGATTAAGGACGGTACATGAACGGAAAGGAAACGCGTGCCTCGGGAAAAAGAGGCTGCCAGAACAGTGCCCTTTTCTTCCAGCACTTCATCAATTTCTGTAGAAAATTGAAAAAAGAGGGCATTAAACTGACGATGCGTCAGGAAATCGATGCCCTGCGGGCCTTGAACTATATCGAAGTCCTGAATTTCAATGATTTCTATGTGACACTGAGAACCAACCTTGTTTCTTATCACGACGACATGTCCGTCTTCGACAGGATCTTCTACAGTTTCTGGGATTTTTCGGAAAAAGAGCAGACGGACGAACGACCTGACGGTCAGGAAAGAACGGCGCAGGAAGAGGCATCCGCCAATTTTGAAAAAAAACTGAAGGAAGAGATCCCTCTTGGTGATTCAGCTCACAACGGCGCGGACGAGGACCTCGAGGAATCGGAAGAGCCCACCTACAGTCCGGCTGAACGGTTAAAATCAAAAGATTTCAGTGACTTCGGTGATGAAGACCTGGAAATGATCAAGAAGGCGATCGCCATAATCACCCAACGGATGAAAGTCCGGGAAAGCCGCCGTAAAAGGGCCAGCAGAAAGAAGGATTTTTTTGACCTGAGACGGACTCTGCGGAAGAATCTCCGCTTCGGCGGCGATATCATCGATCTGGCTTGGAAGACCCGACGGATCAGCCGGACCCACATCGTGCTTCTGTGCGATGTCAGCGGATCCATGGAGCGTTACAGCCGCTTTCTCATCCAGTTCCTGTACGGACTCCAGCAGCGCACTCAGGGGAAGGTGGAAACATTCGTTTTCAGCACGCGCCTCACCCGGATCAGCCATATCCTGCACAGGATGAATTTCGAAAAGGCCCTGGTCAAGATCTCCCAGACCGTGGTTGACTGGTCAGGGGGCACAAAGATCGGGGAATCCCTGAAGATTTTCAACCGCAAGTACTCACCCAGTGTCATCGATCGAAAGACGATTGTCATGATCATAAGCGACGGTTGGGATCGCGGTGACGAAATCACGCTGCAGGAGGAAATGGCAAGACTGAGGCAGAACGCCTATCATCTGATCTGGCTGAACCCTCTCCTGGGCGGCGCACTCTACGAACCATCATGTAAGGGCATGGTTACCGCCCTGCCCTATGTCGATCAGTTTCTGCCGATCAACAACCTCAACAGCCTGATCGATCTGGGCAAGACCCTTTACCGGATCAGTTGAACATACGGGGAGACGCTTCGGGTGTTCCCTCTGCGGTGTCAGTCGTCCTTGTCCCAGAAGTCGCCCTTTTGCTGACGATAGGTCTGCCAGCGGAATAATCCACACGGGTACAGATAGAGGAGGCGGGCCCGTTTCACCCAGATGCTGTCTCTGTAGCGTTCCTGGAGAATTTCGAAAGCCTCCTTGAAATGCTCACGATCCTCATCGGCATGGTATCGGTAAATGCCCCGCAGGAAAAAACCTTCCGGCGCCTGGGCGCTTTCCGGATAATCCCGGGTCAGGGTTTCGACACACTCCCGTCCCTCTTCCAGACAACCCATATCGTAATAGGCTTTTGAAAGGCCAAGAAGGAGAAAGGCCATCAGGCCGTCGGGTTCCAGAAAACCGATCAAGCGTTCCGCCTCATTTCCTTCCGGATTCAGCAGAAGGCATGTGGGGGTAAACTTGACATGGTATCTTTTGAACCAAACGGGATTATCCGGGGAAATGCGGACGCTCCGGAGCCCTTTCCCGAACAGGGCCACAACCTTGTCATGCGTGTAGGCATCCATCTCCATTTTCTGGCAGAAATAGCAGCCGGGCGAGCAGAAAAAGAGAAACAGGGGTTTGTTTTCCGCCGTGCTCCGGGCATGCGCTCCAGTAATATCGGCGGACCACTCTATCTTTTCCATCACGGATGAACCTTTGAGAATGAACGGCCTTTTTTATCCCATGTGCATGGGAAGCGCATACAGGATCGCCTCCAGGGCGGCCCCACCTAAAGCGCGGGCTTTATCGGAAATGGTGAAGCATGATTCCCGCCTGGACCGGTGGTCAATATCTCCCGCCTTCAATCCTTCCGTCACGTTGATCCCTTCCCGTAAAAGTCCCCGAACTACGCCGGCAATCACCGTTTTGACCGGTTTTCCCGCCACCTCGGCAACAACATCCCCCGCTTCGACCCGGTCTCCGATCGCCCGGATATTGTGAAAAATGCCGTCCGCCGGCGCCCGAAGGACCCGTTCAATCCCGTAACCGGCAATATCGCCAGGCACTCCGGTGTTGGGTTCCGCCTCCCCCTCGAAGATGAGGCGTCCCAAATCATGACCACGGTTTGTCTCGATCACGATATGGACATCCCTGCCTGCGGTAAAGCCCGGCCCCAGACCGATAACCAGCGGAGCATCGGTCGTCGCAGTCCCCAGGTTATGTTTCGCTAAAATGGCATCGATGAGAACCCGTGGTTGCAGTGTTTCCCGCACACGGTTTTCCGGATCAACCAAAAGGGGAATCATTCCCTTTTCCCAGGCCGGGTAGATGTCCGCCTGGTCGTGGATGCGAACAGCGGTGACGTCTTCCACGGTTTTTTGACCATCATAAACGGCTTCGCAAAATGAAACCTCCCGCCTGACCGCCAGAGGCTCGGCGATTTCCGTAAAGCAGAGTTTGAATCCCCCTTTGAACAAACGATGGGCGACACCTGTTGCCTGTTCACCCGCCCCCCTGATCAAAACCACGGTTTCCCGAACGTCCCCGAACAAACGCGCCTTCCCACCCGTCATTGCGGTATCCTCCTTTTACCAAGATTGTTCGCCCCCTCTTCACCCCCACCATTTTTTCTGCCCCGAGGCTGAGCATTCATGCTATAAAAGCATACAGAGCTTGTCAACAATTAATG
The DNA here is from genome assembly GCA_012522415.1 of Deltaproteobacteria bacterium. Lineage (NCBI taxonomy): Bacteria > Pseudomonadati > Myxococcota > Myxococcia > Deltaproteobacteria bacterium. The sequence goes on from JAAYKM010000027.1 coordinate 17,680, forward strand.
AATCCCAAAATCATCGAAGCAAGAAGCCTGGGAACAGGGAAAGAAAGGAGCCCTCTCTTGATTATCGGCATTGACGTGGGCGGCACCCACACGGACGCGGTCCTGCTCAAGGATCGACGCCTTTTTAAGAAGGTCAAGATCGAAACCCGTCCGGACGATCTGGTCTCATCCTTGCTGGAAGCCGCAGATGACCTCCTGGCTGAGGAGGACGGCAACGAGATCGAGCGCGTTACCGTCAGCACAACCCTGGCCACAAACGCTATCGTCCAGAAAAAGACGGACCGGGTCGCCATGGCCGTCTCGACGGGTCCGGGTCTTGGGGCGTCGCAATTGCCCGGATTCGACAACCTTTATTTCCTGTCGGGATATATAAACCATCGGGGTATGGAAGTGGCCCGTCTTCAACCCGGAGAGCTGGAGGAGATTAGAGACGACATCACAAGGAAGGGAATCCGCCTGGCCGGGGTCGTCGGCAAGTTTTCCTCACGGAATCCCCTGCACGAAATTCAGATCGCCGACTTACTGAAAGAAAAGGTGGACCATGTCTCCCTCGGCCACCGCATGTCGGGAAATCTTAATTTTCCCCGACGCATGGCGACCGCTTATTTGAACGCCGCGGTCTGGCCACTCCACCGGCATTTTGTCCATGACGTGCAACAGTTCATCGCGGAACGCGGCATCAAGGCGCCGGTTTATATCCTGAAGGCCGATGGCGGCACCTTTAGCCTGGCCGCCTCCGAATTCTCTCCCTGTCAGACCATCCTCTCGGGTCCGGCGGCCAGCGTGATGGGGACCTTGCATGTCCTTGCGCCGGATGAGGATGCGGTCGTTCTGGATATCGGGAGCACCACGACGGATATCGCGCTGTTCGCGAGAGGAGTCCCCCTGCTGGAGCCCCTGGGGGTCACCCTGGGTGGCTACCGGACCCTGATCAGGGGACTCCGCACCCGCTCTATCGGCATCGGCGGCGACAGCGCCGTCACCCTGTCGGATAACGGCTTGGCCATCGGTCCGGACCGAAAGGGACCCGCCGCCGCCATGGGCGGCCCGGCCCCGACGCCGACGGATGCCATGATCGTTTCCGGCAGACTCGCCATCGGTCGGCGCGAAGGGGCGGTCCAGGCTTTACATTCCCTGGCCGAACCGCTCGGAAAAACCGTTACGGAGGTGGCGGAAGCGATTTTCAACCTGACCTGCAACTCCATCGCCCAAGCCGTTCGCGATACCATCGAGGAGGTCAATCGCCGACCCGTTTATACCATCCATGAACTGCTGGAGGGAAAAACATTGTCGCCCCGCGCCATTTACGTTGTCGGCGGCCCTGCCGGTATCATGGCGTCTCCCATTGCGGAGCGCCTGAGTTTTGTCCCCCATGTCCCGGGGTATGCCGAAGTCGCCAATGCCGTCGGGGCCGCCCTGGCCCGCACAACTGCGGAAGTTACACTGCTCGCAGACACGGAACGGGGCATTCTGACATTTGGAGAAGAAGGCCTTACCATGACCATTTCTTCCGATTTCACCCGGGAAGAAGCCATGGCTCTTGCCCGTGAAAAACTCAGAGAAAGAGCGCTGGACATTGGCGCAGACCCTGTTGGACTGGCCGTCGAAATCACGGAGGATCAGGTGTTTCCCATGGTGCGGGATTTTTACACCACCGGGAAGAACATTCGTGTCAAGGCACAGATCAAACCGGGGCTGTTGTTTTATCCTGAATTGGGGGTCCCCATATGACACGACGAATCAAAAAAACCGGTCTAATTTTTTTTCCCGCTTTTGATTGGGCTATTTCTCCGACACACCCGGAACGGGAGGAACGCCTTCTTTATACCCAGGACCAGATTTTTGAGGAAGGACTCCTGGACTTCGACAATATCGTGGAATACAAGCCTGGTATCGCCACAGCGGCAGATATCGATCGGACCCATATCTGCGTTCCCGATTCCCGCGCCGTCACGACGGACTCGCATCTCATCTCAACGGGGGGCGCCATCCAGGCCGCCAGAATCGTTCTCGACGGCCACTGCGATAACGCCTTCGCACTTGTCCGCCCTCCGGGACACCACGCCATGAAAGTTGTCCACGGCGCCAGGGGATTCTGCAACGTGAACATCGAAGCGATCATGATCGACTACATCAGGCGCCACTATGGCCCCAAAAGAATCGCCGTTGTCGATACGGATTGTCACCACGGCGACGGCACCCAGGATATCTTCTGGCATGATCCCCACACACTGTTTATTTCCATTCATCAGGACGGACGGACCCTTTACCCGGGAACGGGCTTTCATCAGGAAATGGGCGGACCAAACGCCCTGGGAACAACGATTAACATCCCTTTGCCACCGGGAACCTCGGACGAAGGTTTTCTGCATGCCTTGAATCACGCCATCCTGCCCATTCTCGAGGATTTCAGGCCGGATCTGGTGATCAATTCGGCGGGTCAGGACAACCATTATTCCGACCCGATCACAGACATGCGATTCAGTGCACAGGGCTACGCTGTTCTCAACGAGAAACTCGCCCCGGATCTCGCCGTTCTGGAAGGGGGCTATTCCATTGAAAAGGCCTTGCCCTACGTGAACCTGGGCATTATCCTGGCCATGGCGGGCCTCGACTACAGTCATGTCCGCGAGCCCGACTACGACAGAGCCTCCCTTAGACAGACGCCGGACATCAGCCGGTTTGTGGAAAAATCATCCGAAACGGCCTTGCAACTCTGGCGGGAACGGGCTACCCTGCGCCAGAAGCTGGTGGGACGGAATCGCAGTATGACGCGCCGCAAACACATCTATTATGATACGGACGGCATCAGCGAGGAACAGGTAGAAACGGTTCTGGTCTGTGAAGATTGCGGCGGTATGCTCACCATCGATTCCGAGGCGGACACGGGTCGGCGAATTTTTGCCGTGATTGTCCCCTACCAGACCTGCCCCCGATGCCGAAAGGCGGGGGAAGAGGCTTTCGACCAGGCCGACCGCCTCCGCTACACCGCCGTGTATTTTCAGGACAAAGACCTGGATTTGTATCAGGTAAAGTAATCGCACCGCTATTCTCTTCCCTGTCCTGAAGCCCGGGCTGGAGGAATAAAAATCCATTTCTACGAAGGAGAACAAGATGAGCGACGAGGAAATCATCCGCAAACGCACCCAGGAAACGGCAAAAAAACTGTTCAACGGCGGGGTCAAAATGGATCCGCCCTATATCATGTGGAAGGAATTCGATCGTGACCTGGCCAATGAATTTTCGAAATTCATCACCGGCGGTCTTTATTCCCGGACGGTCTTGACGCTTCCGGAACGCCAGATGGTGGCCTGCGCGATTCTGGGGGCGATCCGGGCTGCCGATGAACTGAAACTACATGTGAACGCGGCACTGAACGTCGGTTGCGATCCGGAAAAATTGACGGAAGTCTTCTTCCAGATGGCTCCCTACGCGGGTATGCCCGCGGTCAATGAGGCCCTTGAAGTCTACCGGGCCGTTCTGCGGGAGCGGGGGGAATGGCCTCTCGAAAAGCAGGGGGGATAAACCCGACGGGCATCAACGCAAACGGGGATCAAAGGAATCCCTGATCCCTTCTCCCAGGAGGTTGTAACCCAAAACGGTGATCAGGATGGCCAAACCCGGATAAAGGGACAGCCACCAGGCAATATCGATGTTGTCCTTCCCTGCGGTGAGGATGTTCCCCCAGCTGGGGGTCGGCGGCTGAACCCCGATGCCGAGGAAGCTCAGAGCCGACTCGGTCAGGATGGCCCCGGCAACGCCAAGGGTCGCCGCCACCAGGACCGACGCCATGGCGTTCGGCAGGATATGGATGAAGATGATTCGGAAGTCGCTGGCCCCGATGGCCCGGGCGGCCAGGACGAAATCCCGTTCCTTCAGGGAAATAAAATCGGCCCGAACCAGACGGGTGATTCCCATCCAGCCGGTGGCGCCGATGATGATCATGATATTCCAGATCGACGGTTCCAAAATGGCAATGACGGCCAGGATCAGGAAAAAAGTCGGAAAGCACAGCATGATGTCAACGAACCGCATGACAATCGTATCGACCCAACGGCCGTAATAGCCGGCAACCGCTCCCAGCACGGTACCGATCAGCACGGCGAGTCCCGTGGCGACGAACCCGACCTTCAGGGAAATTCCCGCCCCCCAGATCATCCGGCTCAAAACATCCCGACCCAACTGATCCGTCCCGAACCAGTGCGCTCCCGACGGGGGCGCCAGAATATTGTGCAAGTCGATGGCGTTCGGGTCATAGGGAGAAAGCCACGGGGCCAGCAGGGACACCAGAAAAAGAAACAGGACAACCACGCCCCCGGCGGCAGCCATCTTGTTTCTCAGAAAACGCTTCCAAAAATCGGATGCCATGACATACTTCCCGTACAGATATAATGGGTATTGTCCGACCGGATTCGATGGTCAACCCTTCCGGACGGTCTTAACCCCGCCTGCCCGCTACAACATCTCCGGCGTGAAAGCGACCACCTGGTCGATCTTCGATGAATCGGTCAGGACCATAACCAGCCTGTCCAGCCCCAGGGCGATACCCGCCGACTCCGGCATCCGTGTCAGATCCTCGAGAAAAGGTTCAGGCAGGGGCAAAGCGGGCTTGCCCCACCGACTTCTTTCGTCAATGGCCCGCTGAAAACGATATCGTTGTTCATCGGCGTCCGTCAGCTCCGAAAAGCCGTTCGCCAGCTCCATTCCGAAAAGATAAAGTTCGAAACGTTCCGCAACGGAGGGGTGGTCTTTTTTCGTTCTGGCAAGAGAGGCCAGGGGCAGAGGATAATCACACAGAAAAGTCGGCTTCCCGAAGCCCAGGTGGGGCTCGATCCGGTCAACGAGGATTTCTTCGAAACGATCCCCGGACAAAGCGTCTTCAGCCGAAACGGCGGCGTGACGGCGAAAAGCCTCCTCAACAGTCAGCCTCTCCCATGGGGGGGACAGGTCCACTTCATGGCCCTGGTAGACGAGATTCCGGGCCGAATTCAGGGAGCGGGCGGTCTCCAGAAACAATTCCTCGCAGTCCGTCATCAACATGGTGTAATCCGCCCCTGCACGATACCATTCCAGAAGTGTGAACTCCGTCAGATGCCTGGTTCCCCTCTCCCCCTCACGATAACACTTGCAGATCTGAAAGACTTTTTCGTACCCGGCGGCCAGAAGCCGTTTCATGCATATTTCCGGCGATGGATGGAGAAACCAGCCTCGGCAGGGGAAGATATCGATATGGGTTTCCGGCGCCGGCGCGGGTACCCGGTTGGGGGTTTCCACGGCCAGGAAATCTCGGTCAATGAAAAAGCGGCGGACCGCCTCCAGGATCGATTGGCGCCTCTGAAGAACAGGCTTTTTCGCCGCCAGTTTCCAGATTGTCCCGTTCACGTCATTCCTTCACCCTCGTAAGATATTCCCCCGTCCGGGTATCAACGCGAATTCTGTCCCCTTCTTCGACAAAAGCGGGAACATTGATCCTGTAACCGGTTTCCAGAATAACGGGCTTGTTATTCCCCGTAACCGAATCACCCTTAATCCAAGGCTCGGCTTCCGTCACCACCATGTCCACGAAATTGGGAATACTGATTCCCAGAGCCTTGTCTTCGAAGAAGAGAATCTCCACCTCCAGGTTCTCCAAAAGGAAATTTGAGGCATCGCCAATCTGGTCGGCTGTCAGGAACACCTGCTCATAGGTGTTATTATCCATGAAACAGTACTTCTCCTCTTCCCTGTAGAGGAACTGCATTTTCTTTTCCTGGAGATCGGCTTCCTCGAACGAATCGACGGAACGGAAGGTCCGTTCAAACTGAGACCCGCTGATCATGTTCTTCAACTTGCACCGGTAAAGGGCCTGCCCTTTTCCGGGTTTCACAAAATTGAACTCTGTAATGATATACGGATCTCCATCAATTTTCAGCCGCAGGCCCTTTCTTAAATCACTTGCATTATACATCCTGGTTCTCCTTTGCCGGTCGATTGTATTCTTAAGCTGCTATTTTACTTGGTCTTTGGAGGTTTGAGACGTTTTTCCATATCATGCAAGACCGCCGGAAGACAAGGAAGAATGCACCGTAAGCGGCACTTTCCCCCGTCCGTCCGCCGTATCGAGGACATAGGCGGGCTGGCAAAGACCGGAACATTCCCGCCAGATTTGTTTCATCATGGCGATCCCGATGTTGATCTCTGTCATGAAATGAGCCGCTCCCGTTACGGGTTCACATTGGAACAGATAATATGGGCGAACGGACACACGCTGGAGTCCATAAAGCAGATCCTTCATGGTCTCGAAAGTATCGTTCACCCCGCGCAGGAGAACGGATTGGTTGGACACGGGTATCCCGGTCTCCAGGAGCATCTCGCAGGCGCGCGCTGATTCCGGCGTAATTTCCGAAGCATGGTTGAACTGTGTGTTGAACCAGACAGGACGATGCCGTTTGAAAATGCGGCAGAGGGCCCTGGTGATCCTCATGGGCATAACAACCGGGATCCGGCTTCCAATGCGAAGAATTTCCACATGAGGGATGGCGCGGAAAGCTCCGAGCAATGCGTCGAGTTTCCCATCGCTCCACATCAGGGGGTCGCCGCCCGAGAAAATCACCTCACGGATCTTTCGGTTGGATGAAACGTACTCCACCATTCGCCCAATGTCTATTTGCTCGACAGAATCCCCCCCCCTTTTCCAGCGCCGCTTCCGGTTGCAATGGCGGCAATGAACCGCACATTGACGGGTCACCATGACCAGACAACGGTCCGTATAACGATGTACCAATGCCGGAACGGGCATCGCCGCTTCTTCCCGCAAGGGGTCGGGTTCACAGAGGATATCCATATCCAGTTCCCGAACCTGGGGAACACACTGAAGGGCGATAGGATCTTGCAGACCGCCCTGCCCCATAAGAGACAGGTAATAGGGCGTGACGCAAAGAGGATAATTCGCCGTGACCCGGGCGATCCCATCCGGCGTCGCCCCCTGTCCCCAGACCTCCACCGGCAGTGAGGCCGGTTCTCTGAGGCCGTGTGAAAGCTGCCATCGCCAGTTGTTCCAATCCCTTTCCGATACCCCCCGCCATGGGGACCCCGCTTCACTCTGCCCTGTCATGATCACCAAACCCCTATTCAATACCGATATTTCAGAGAAACGCTTCCATCAAATGAACACCCGGCCATGAAGGAATGGGATCGGTTCGACAGATTTTCTCTCCGCCAGGTCAATGCACCGTTTATCCCCAGGAAACGGCAATCCCCCCTTCAGAATTAGGGATTGCTTTGTCTCATTATTTTCGTTATTCTGCAAATACTAACATGTGCGATGGGTGCGCGATTGAGGGAAAAAACGTCATCATTAAAATTTCGCACCCAATAATCATAATAAATGACGATGGAAGACCGTGCGAATCCGATCATATGATTCGAAGCGTGAATCCCGTTTATCGCGCTGCGAGTCCACATGAATCATCCGGGCACCACCAATGACTTATTACCAGTGGAGGTAAACGACTTATGGAGACATTGTCCAAAGATGACCTGAATGCATTGATAACCAAGCATAAAGACCTCTGTATCTCTATTTACATGCCCACGCACCGCTCCGGCGTGGAAACCCAGCAAAACCAGATCCGTTTCAAAAACCTGCTCCGGGAGGCGGAAGAAAGATTGGTCTCGTCGGGCATGAAATCACAGGATGCCCGAAACTTCCTCGAAAAGGCCTACGGACTGGTCAACAATGTCCTTTTTTGGCGTCAGCAAAGGGATAGTCTGGCTTTTTTTCTCTCATCCGACCTGTTTCTTCATTACACCCTCCCGGTCAGCATGACGGAGCTTGTCGTTGTCACCGACCGATTCCACCTCAAGCCTCTTTTGCCCTTGTTATTCCGGGACGAGCGGTTCTACATCCTGGCCCTGAGTCAAAACGAAGTCACATTTTACGAGGGATCCAGCCTGAGTATTCATGAAATAGAGATCAACGGCCTACCTCAGGGAATAAACCAGGCTCTCCAGGGGGATGAACCGAAAAAGCAGGTTCGTTTCCGCTCCAGAGGCGGCGTCAGTGAGCGTGGATCCATGATTTCCGGGCACGGTCCGGATATCGAAGACACGAAAGACAACCTGCTTCGCTATTTCCGTCAGGTTGACCGCCTACTGAAGGACACTTTGAAAGATGAACGCCCTCCCTTGATTCTTGCCGGCGTAGATTTCCTGCTTCCCATATACCGGGAAGTCAACACCTATCCGGATCTTTACGAGGAGGCCATCACGGGAAATCCAAAGAGATTGAGCAGGGAAAGTCTCAGGAAAAAAGGATGGTCACTGGTAAACAGGCGTCATGAAGTTGAAATCGAAAATGTCATCGACCTTTACCGACAATCCCAGGGAACGGGACTGACCGCCTCCGATATCGGGGAGATTTTGGTTGCCGCCCACCAGGGACGGATCGGCATGCTCTTCGTGCCGTTGGGCGAGGAACGATGGGGAACCTTCAACAGTGATACCGGGCAGGTCACCTTTTCTGAAACAGCGGTTACGGGGGATGAAGACCTTTTCGACCTGGCGGCGCTTCTGACTTACCTGAATGGAGGCGATGTTTTCGCTCTACCGCCCGAAAGGATTCCCGAAGACTCGACCATCGCGGCTCTGTTCCGTTACTGACAAACATCCATTCACGACCCCCCCAAAAATCCTTTGGGAATACGAATACAACAAAACAGCCTCCTTCTCCGGAGAGGGGCTGTTTTGTTCGGGTCGTCAAGGCGTACTTCAAACCGGACCCCGTCGATGATGTTCCAGGTAACGCCGTCGAGCCAGCTCCTTCAGCATCGCACGCCTCAAGACAATCTGCAATTCCTGATCCCTGACTTCCACGAGGCTTTCCTCGATCATCTTCCTGTCTCTTTTTTTCAAGAGTGTCGCCGTCGGCTGAAAAAAAGTCTTCTCCTGTCCCGCGGTGGGGGCACCGGCCCATTTCCCCACGGAAAAATGAAGCCGATGAACCGGCTCCGCCTGCCAGCGTTTTTGAAATTTTTCCAGAATGTCCTGTTTCAGGAATTGGAGTTGGTGCATCCAAACCGACGTCGAGACCTTCAGAAAAAGTGTCCCGTCCCTTATCCGGTCGGGGTGGGTCTGGGCCGCAATCATAACGCCCACGGCGCTGTTCCAAGCCTCTTTCAAGCGATTGTCTTGAACCGGCAGGCGCATACCAGCTTTTTTGAGTACCCGGGCCAAAACATCCCCAACCTGCTGTAGATGCCTTGCCCCCCTTCTTCTGGCCATAACAACCCTTTTACGCACAGGCAATCCAGCGGTGATGCCCGTTCAGAAAGCGACAGGACCCGCTGTCAAAATGGTTGATCGTTCCAATCAAATGGGATACGATTTTTGAAATTCTCCTCAAGGGGGTTATCATGGGCCTAACAGAAATGATCGGGAAAATCAAGTCACACCCCGATTACCACAAAGTCGGCATGATCCTTTGCCATAACGGGGTGGCCCGGGGGACATCACGGAACGGGAGACCCATTCGCGAACTGACCGTTACGGCGGACCATCGGCGCCTGGCGGAAGTCATCGAAGAAATGAAAGCCCGGCCGGGTATTATCGAATTGCTCGTCGAAATCAACGAAGGGAAATTGGACATCGGCGATGATGTCATGTACGTTGCCGTTGCCGGCGATATCCGGGAAAACGTCTTCCCCGTCCTTATGGATACCATAAACACCATAAAAAAAGAGGTAACACAAAAAAGGGAGGTGTGACTCCAACGAATCGCACTGGCCGGGCAAACCTGTCTTTTTCACGAAAGCGCCCTTTATAAAAACGCCCGATGGATGATGCGGTTTACAGAAATATGCATCCAGGCGTTTATGGCCAGTGGGGGGCTGGCTTTATGTCAATGACCTTGCTCGGGTCCCGCCGCACCGTCGGATATCTTGTTCAGCAGGATCAGGAAATTCCGGGTGAGGAACGGTTCCAGGGTGTTTCCGGACATGTGGCGCATCTGTTCGCAGATGAGATCCATTTCTATGGAGTCCCGATAGACCCGTTTTGTGCGAAGCGCATCAAAATAATCGGAGATGGAAGTCATCTGGCTACAGATATTCTGCCGCCAGCCGGCGGAAACCCCGGGATACCCTGAATAGTCGTAAAGCATGTGGTGCTCATAGGCAACAATGGTCGCCAAGGCGGGTATGCCGGGCCTGCTTAAAAGATATTCCGCCCCTTTCTGCGGATGCTTTCTGACGAACATCCATTCCTCATCGGTCAATGCCTCCGGTTTAAGTAAAATGTCCTCCGGAATAAAGATTTTACCGATATCATGAAGCATGGCAGCCACACCCATATCGTGAAGGGTTTCGTCTTTTACACCGAGAGCCATCGCCTGGGCAATGGTGAGGATGCACACGTTTGTCGAATGGCTGAACGTATACTCATCGAGAACACGCAGAGGCGAGAAATTCAACAGCACCGCCGACCCCTGCCTGATCGCGTTGATGATGTCGGCCACCATCTTCCCGATTTCCTGATCGGGTAAGGCGCCTCTCTTTTTCACCGCGTTGTAGATCCCGACCATCACGTCCATATCCCTCTCTTGGAGGGCTTCGAAATTTTCCGCAACCTGCAGGGATGCCTGTCTGTCACGGTCCCCAGCCCTGTTTCCTTCCTCCGGATCCTCAAATTCCGCCTTGTCTGTTTCATCGGGTTCGTCACTTTCGATATCGTCCCTGTACTTCAACCCGACTTTCCCGAACTGGATGTGGGGAAAGGTTGTGGATTCCTCCGACTCTTTTGATGGGATGAGTAAAAATTCGATGAACGAAGTCATCTCGTCCAGCGTGATGTCACGGAAAAAATGAAGATGCTGGATACCCCTTTCCTTGAACAGTTGGATGAACCGGCTGCTGTGGAGGGTATCCTCCAAGGGTTCCGAATCAACAACCACCCGGTCATCGACAAAAAGCAACGACAGATCCGAATCGTCGCCCATGGCCGCGATAAGATGGTCATACGCGTCCTGGATCGAGGAATGGGTCAATTGGTGTGCCGTTGTATACTGACGGACATGGGTAATTGCGGGGAGAAAGGTACGAATGAAACGGAGAATCAGATCTTGTTTAAAAGCATGCATGATTTGTCCACCTTCAATGATTTCAGGACCTGGAGTGCCCGGACGGCCAGGTCATGGGGGCGGCCGCTGGATATTTTCTGCAGCATGGGTCCGACATCTTCGGCAGCGTAGCTGCTCAGGGAATCGATGATTTCGAGTTTCAGCAGGTGGGCGCGCTGTCTGCGAAACAATACAAAGGACCTCAGAATATGGGACAGGACGGGCAAAACGGAGGGCGCCCCTATTTCGGCCAGGGCATGGACCGATGCCTTTTTCAAGGTAAAACTGTCATGGTCCAATCCCCGCTTTTGTAGAAAACCCACGAGAACCGCGACGACCTCCGGACTTGTGGCTTTTCCGGCCATTGACACCGCTTTCAGACGCCGCTCCTGTTCCGCCGAATTCAATTCCTCCAAAAGGATCTTGTCCGCCTTTGGGTCTCCCAGAACGAGGAGCGTGTACAGTAGCTCCTGCCGAACTCTGGGGTGGGTGTGGTTCAGGAGGCTGTGGAGGGGTTCGAGAATCGACGGGTCGTCGAGCTGCCTGAGTATAACCAACAAATTCCTGACGAAATACCACCGCTTATCCTTCAATCTTCTCAAAATATGATCCCGGATGGAACCACCCATTTGTTTAAGGAGACCTAAATAATAAAGACGGAGGGCCTTGTTCTCCTCCTCGGCCAGCCGGTCCAGAAGGGGATCGACAAAGGCCGTTCCCGTCATCGCGACGAGTTCGGCGATCCAGTGGTGGTGCTCCTTGTCCACAACGTCCATGGAATTGAGCACTTCATATGTAAAATCACTGTCGGCAACAACCTCCACCAGAGTCGCGGAGGAACCGTTCCGAACTTCTTCCGGGGATATGCGTCTCTGACCGATCCTTTCCAGAATCTTGGCGGCTGCCTGAAAATCGGCGCTGCGCGCCAGCGACAGGCAACGATTCCGGAGATTTTGGAGCATTTCCTCTGGAATGGCCTCATCGGCATCGTAATTGGAAATGATTTCAACCATAATGGCGTTCACGCCGGATTCAATATTTTGGGCGGTCAGGGTTTCTTCCAGTTGCGGATAAGAGGCCAACCCCGGCGCAACAATCTCCTCGACAGCGATCATCTTATGCAATATCCGCTTATAATCCGCTGGGACAAACTTGTCGGTCTCATCCTCCTTGAAAATTATCTTCAGCTTATCCAGCAGTTCCTCCCTGGAACCAAGGGAACCGGACATGTCCGCCCCTTCCCCGTTCATACCCACCGCCTTCCTGGCAAGCTTCTGAGAGATTTTCAAAATATTGGGCGGTATATACATGCCCTGCTTTGTGTGCCTTTCCAGGGCTTCCAGAATAATTTCCACGGGCAGATCCGCCAGAATATCCTCGGCCATGCCGATATCGTCAGAAAGAATGGTGAAAAAACTCTGAAGGAAGTGGTCGCGTAGTTCGCTGTCCAGGGATTTGATGAACGTCACCATCCGCTTTACGAGCAGTTCGTCCCCGGACCAGTACAGCCCCCTCAGGTTTTCCATACAAGCTTTGAATGAGGTTCCCCCGTCGTCCATCCCCCCCCTTGAGTACCATTCGTTCAGAATGGAAGCCAACTCCCCCGGGTCCATGTCGAGGCGGTATTTGCTCTCCTCCCCCCCCGACACAAGAGCCCCTTGAAAAAACCCCCTGACGAACCTTTCCCAAAATGTCGCCGCGTGTAACCCATCCGGGGACAGGTCGCTTCCCTCCTCCCCATCCTGAAGAGAGAATAAGCCGTAATCGATCAGGCGGGTTTGAAGGTGGCGGACGTTTTCCCTGGCGAGAAGCGCCTCAATCCCCCCCTCCCGCTGAACGTCATTTCTTTTTTGCGAGATGATGCGGTTGAACGCCATCAGTTCCTCTGTAGCGAGACCCTTTTCGAGGATTAAACCGATGATCCCGTGCTCGAAGAGGGTTCCGGCAAACCGCGCGAAAATCGGGTTCTGCGGGTCCAGGGTCGAGGACCCCACCACGATGGTGTTTTTTCCAATCTTCAGGACCAGGCGGGGCTGAATGGCAAAAATCTCGTCAAGAATTTCTTCGACCTTCTCAAAGGATTCCAGAACAAAGGGGTGTCCGGAGGGATAGGAGGCAAGTTTGCTCACAGCCATGTTCAGGGCATGGATCAAGTCATGAATGATTTTGACATCCATCTGACGCTGCATACAGATCCTTTCCTTACCTCCCGCAACTCCCAGGGAAAAGAGGTATGGCATCAAAAACCGGACGGCACGTACAATCGAATCGTGGAGCCATCCTTAAAGAGCTTGTCGTTTTCATAAGCCGGGCACCGGGAACCCTTTTTTCTGGTTGAGGGGGACGGGCCAGGCAACGAAAATCCTCTCGGCCTGAAAAGCCATGGCGGGGATTTCCGGTAAAGAACCGATCCGCGATCGATAACACATTTCGCTTATGAAGCCGTTTCCCCAGCACCGTTTCCTGACGACGGACCTCGTTTAGTCGCGTCATGTACCCGCCATGGTTCAGTATCGACCAAATTGACGCTAAACTTTAGGATAAAATACTGAAACCGTCGTAAAACCTGTTGGATTTGCTCCCTGAGCGGAATCAATTCAGATTGATATAATGCAGCTGTCTGTAAGAATTGGTGTCAGGAAAGGATAAACTGAAGCGTAACCGGCATTACAGGACCGGCCTTCCCGGCATGAAACAAAAAACGGTGAGACCTGTACCATCCTGGTTCGATTCTGGAGCGGGCGACGGGAATCGAACCCGCGACTTTCAGCTTGGGAAGCTGACATTCTACCGTTGAATTACACTCGCTCGCTATGTTGCCGGCTGTTTTTTGAACCTTGAAATAGAGCTGCCATGTGATTCATCGCGGCTCTTTTGTCAAGACATTTTTACTTCAAGCGGATCGTGACGGCCTTTTCGTGGGCGTCCAGACCTTCCATGGCGGCAAACCGGGCCGCATGGCGGCCGTAACGACCCAAGGCTTTCTCCGTGAAGGAGATGACGCTCATCCGCTTCACGAAATCATAAACCCCCAGGGGTGAGGCGAATCTCGCCGTCCCTCCGGTCGGGAGAACATGGTTGGCTCCGGCCAGGTAATCTCCGAGGGTTTCCGGTGTGTGGTGTCCCAGAAACACGGCCCCCGCGTGGCGGATATCCTTCACAATTTCCCGGGGGTTGCCGACCATCAGCTCGAGGTGCTCCGGGGCAAAGCGATTGGCTATTTCCACCGCTTCGTCCATATCGACGGCGATCATAACGGCACCGAAGCTTTCAAGGGCGCTTTCGGCCACCTCTTTCCTGGAAAGTTCTCCCAGTTGGCGATCCACCTCGTCCGCCACCTTACGGCCGAAATCTTCGTCGGGCGTCACCAGTACGGCACTGGCCATGTCATCATGCTCCGCCTGGGACAAAAGATCCGCCGCCGCATGAGCGGGATGGCCCGTACCGTCAGCGATGATCAAAACCTCACTCGGTCCGGCGATCATGTCGATGCCGCACTGGCCATAAACCATCTTCTTTGCCGCCGTAACATAGGCATTGCCCGGCCCGACAATCTTGTCCACCCGGGGAACCGATTGCGTACCGTAGGCCAACGCCGCCACCGCCTGGGCCCCGCCGATGCCGAGGACCCTGTCGGCACCGCTGATTTTTGCCGCCGCGGCGATCAGGGGGTGAACCCCCTGCCCTTTTGTCGGCGATACCAGGATGATCTCCTTCACCCCGGCAATCCGCGCCGGGATCACCGCCATGAGGACCGTTGAGGGATACGGATTCCTGCCTCCCGGAGCGTAAACCGCCACCCTGTCCAGAGGCAGCACCCGGCTTTCCAGTTCGATCCCTTCGGCATCCCTCAAAACCCAGTCTTCCATGACCTGTCTCTCGTGGAATTTACGGATCCGATCGGCAGACAGTTCAAGAACAGCCCGGTCCTCCCCATCGAGTTTCGCCGCTGCGGCATCCAGCTCGGAAGGGGAAACCTCGATGTTTTCTTCATCGATAACATGATTATCGAATCTGGCCGTGTACTCAAACAGGGCCGCATCACCTCTTTGGGCGACATCATCGACAACGGCTCCAACCTGTCTCCAAAGTTCGGGATCGAATACCTTGCCCCGTTGATGGATCAAGCGGAACGTCTCTTCAAAAGACGGGTCTTTGGTGTAAATCACCCTCATCTTAAGCCGACTCCCTCCTTATTCTCGCCCCAAGGGCGGAAAATTTTTCCTCCATTCTCTGGTAGCCGCGATCCAGGTGGTAAATGCGTGACAGATCCGTTCTTCCTTCCGCCACAAGTCCCGCCAGAACCAGGCAGGCCGACGCACGAAGGTCCGTCGCCATGACCGGGGCGCCCTTCAATACGGGAACCCCCTGGACAATAGCGGCTCCTCCCTGGATAACGATGTTGGCCCCCATCCGGACAAGCTCTGCCACGTGCATGAACCGATTCTCGAAAACCGTTTCCGTCACAACACTGAGACCATTTCCGATGGAGAGCAGAACCATCATCTGGGCCTGCAGGTCCGTCGGAAATCCCGGGTAGGGAGCGGTCTTGATGTCGATACTCCGGATACCGTCCCCACCCCGTACCCGCACCCCGTTCGAAACAGGCTCCACCAAAATACCGGCATCGACCAGTTTGACGATGAGCGCATCCACATAAAGGGGATCGCACCCCCGAATGGTGACGTCTCCCCCGGTAATGGCCGCTCCGATCATGTAGGTACCGCATTCGATCCGGTCGGGCATAACCGTTCCTTCCGCACCGGTCAACCGGGTTACCCCCTCTATGGTGATTGTTTCCGTCCCGGCTCCCGTTATTCTGGCGCCCATGGCGGTGAGCACGTCAGCCAGGTTGACGATTTCCGGTTCCTTCGCCGCATTTTTCAGAACCGTTGTCCCATCGGCCAGACAGGCCGCCATCATGATATTTTCAGTTCCCGTGACCGTCTGGATATCGAAGTAAATCGTCGCCCCCCGCAAGCGCGGAGCCGTTGCCTCGATATAGCCGTCCTGCAGCGTCACGGTAGCTCCCATTTCCTCCAGAGCCCTAATGTGCAGGTTCACCGGCCTGGCGCCGATGGCGCAGCCGCCGGGCAGCGATACCCTTGCCCGGCCCATGCGGGCCACAAGCGGTCCCAGTACCAGAACAGAGGCCCGCATGGTTTTCACCAGTTCATAAGGGGCCTCAACGTGATTGATGTGCCGGGCATCGATCCTGACCGTGCCGGTTCCCTCAACTTCCGCTCCAAATCCACGGAGCAGTCTGTTTGCCGTTCGGATATCCATCAGTTCCGGCACATTATGGAATGTGCAAGGCCCCTCGGCCAACAGGGAGGAAACAAGAATGGGCAAGGCGGCGTTTTTGGCCCCGCTGACCTCGACCACTCCCTGCAGTCTTTCCCCGCCCTCGATGATCATTTTATCCACGAGTCATATCCTCCTGGCCCGGATGACCCTTTCCATTCCGCCGTAATCGGAACGAACGGAAAGGTTTTCATACCGGCCCCGCTTATTGAAAAGCCGACGAAGCGTACCAACCTGTCCCCCATCCATCTCCATCAAAAGCCATCCACCGGCGTACAGGAAGGACGGGCTTTCCTGAATCAAAATCCCGTGGGCCTCCGTCCCTTCCGGTCCGGGCACCAGGGCGCCCATCGGTTCATACTCCCGAATCCCGGGCGGAAGCGAATCATAATCGTGACGGGAAATGTAGGGAGGGTTTGAAACGATGAGGTCGAACCGTCCCGAAACGGGTTCCAGCATGTTACCCTGCAGAAACGTTATGCGGTCCTGCACTCCGTTCGCTTCGGCATTGGCCCGAGCGATCGCCAAAGCCTCCGGGACGACGTCCGTCGCCGTAATCTGAATATCCGGCCGCTCCGACGCCAGCGCCACGGCAACGGCACCGCTGCCCGTTCCAACTTCCAGGACCTGCCAGGTTTTCCCGGCCTTCGACGGCATGCAAGCCAGCGTTTCCTCCACAAGCACTTCCGTTTCCGGCCGGGGAATCAGCACGGCCGGCGTTACCAGAAAGGGAAGAGACCAGAATTCCTTCGTTCCGGTGATATAGGATACCGGCTCGTTTCCGCCTCGCCGTTGCAACCACCCCTTATACCGAAACACGGCGTCCGGGTTCACCTCATCCTCGGGATGGGTTATAAAGAGGAGCCGGTCAAGCCGCAGACAGGCCGCAAGCAACACCTCCGCATCCAGGCGAGGCGTCGGCGAACCCGCATCCGCTAGGAAGACAACGGCTTCGTTCAGAATATCCGCAACCGTCATACTCTCCCTTCATTTGCCGCGGCCTTCAGCATTTCCGTCTGGAAGTGGGTGTGGAGTCCACCCAACACGTCATCTATGGCTCCGTCGAGAAAACCGTCCAGATTGTACAGGGTCATACCGATCCGGTGGTCCGTCACCCGTCCCTGGGGGAAGTTGTAGGTTCTGATGCGTTCGCTGCGGTCCCCTGTTCCCACCTGGCTTTTGCGCGTCTCGGAAATTTCGGAATTTTGCCTGGTCGCGGCAATATCTAAGAGCCGTGCCCGAAGCACCTTCATGGCCTTGGTCTTGTTCTTCAACTGTGATTTTTCGTCCTGACACGTTACAACCATACCCGTCGGCAGGTGCGTGATGCGTACGGCCGAATCGGTGGTATTGACACTCTGGCCTCCATGGCCGCTGGAATGATAGACATCGATGCGCAAATCATTCGGTTCGATGTTCACCTCGATCTCCTGCGCTTCCGGTAAGATGGCCACGGTGACAGCGGAGGTGTGGATCCGCCCCTGCGCTTCCGTCACAGGCACCCGCTGGACCCGATGGACGCCGCTTTCTTATTTCAGACGGCTGTATGCACCCGCCCCGGTGATCATCGCGATAATTTCCTTGAACCCGCCGACCCCGCCGGACGGCGTGCTACTCACAACCTCGACTTTCCACCGCTGGGTCTCGGCATACCGGGCGTACATACGGAAAAGATCTCCGGCGAACAAACCCGCTTCATCCCCTCCGGTTCCGGCGCGGATTTCCAGGAGGACGTTCCTTTCATCATTGGGATCTTTAGGAAGCAGGAGAACCTTCATCCGCTGTTCAAGGTCGGACAACCGTTCCTTGAGTTCCGGCAATTCCTCCCTGACAATCTCGATCAGTTCCCGATCCGTTCCCCGAAGGAGCTCTTCCCCCTCGGCAACACGTTCCTCCACGATCACATAGTCCCGATAGGCCTCGACAAGTTCACGCAGATCCGAGTGTTCCTTGGCATACTTCTGATAAAGTTGCGTTTTTGCGACCACGTCGGGGTTGGCCAGGAGACCCTCGAGTTCCCGATAGCGTTCTTCGATATCCTTCAGTTTTTCGAGCATATGCTTACACTTGTCAGATTATTTCTGGTTTTCAGGAGATCTTGTCCGACCGGTTACGCCGTCACGGAGGTAAAACGGGGCATTTTTCGTAAAGGGATTCTTTTCCCTAATGAAAGGAAAAACCCCGCGTCGAGGGGGGAATGAACCGCGGTGATCAAACACAACTTTCCCCCTACCCGGTCCGTCAGAGATGAAATAGGGGAATCGCTGCAGGGGGTTATTTCTTGGTGTCCTTGTCTTTCTCGGCATATCTCCTTATGAACCGTTCCACCCGTCCCTCCGTATCGACAATTTTCTGTTTCCCTGTCATAAATGGGTGGCACTGGGAACAGATCTCAACCTTGATGTCTTTCCTGGTTGATCTCGTGGGGATGATATTTCCGCACACACAGGTGATGGTCGTTTCCGTATATTCCGGATGAATTTCCTTCTTCATGATCAGTTCTTCTCCTCGTGATTAAGTTTATCTCAGGCTCTCCCCTGTCGGGAGAGGGAAGTTATAATGATTTTTTGAATAATATCAACAAAAAATCACTCTACTGGTTCATTGAATCCAGAAATTCCTGGTTGGTCTGCGTTTTTCGAACCTTATCGAGAATAAATTCCATGGCATCCACGGGATTCATTTCCTGCAGCAACCGACGCAGAATCCAGATCCGGTTCAGGTTGTGTTTGGGCGTGAGCAGTTCCTCTTTGCGCGTACCGGAACGGATCAGATCGAAAGCCGGGAATACCCTCCGGTCGGCGATCCTGCGATCGAGATGGAGCTCCATGTTGCCCGTTCCCTTGAATTCTTCAAAGATGACCTCGTCCATGCGGCTCCCCGTATCGATGAGCGCCGTGGCGATGATTGTCAGGCTGCCTCCGTTTTCGATGTTTCGGGCGGCTCCGAAAAAACGTTTCGGTTTGTGCAGGGCGTTCGAGTCGACACCTCCCGAAAGCACCTTCCCGCTCGGCGGAACCACGGCGTTGTAGGCCCGGGCCAGCCGGGTGATGCTGTCCAGAAGAATGACGACGTCCTTTTTGTGTTCGACCAGGCGTTTTGCCTTTTCGATAACCATCTCCGCGACCTGAACATGGCGGGATGCCGGCTCGTCAAAAGTCGATGAAATGACCTCACCGGCAACACTTCTTTGCATATCGGTCACCTCTTCCGGCCGCTCGTCGATGAGAAGGACCATGAGGGTAACGTCCTTGTGATTTCGTGTAATGCTGTGGGCAATGTCCTGGAGAAGGACGGTCTTGCCGGCTCGGGGTGGGGAGACGATGAGACCTCGCTGCCCCTTGCCGATGGGCGTGAACATGTCCATGACCCGTGTCGAAAGATTCTCCGGATCCGACTCCAGTTCTATCTTCTCCAGAGGATAAAGGGGGGTCAGGTTGTCAAAGAGGATCTTGTCCCTTACCGCGTCAGGGGCTTCGAAATTCACGGAATCGACTTTCAGGAGGGCAAAATACTTTTCCCCTTCCTTGGGTGGCCGGACTTCACCGTAAATGGTGTCCCCGGTTCGAAGGCTGAAACGCCGGATTTGGGAGGGAGAAATGTAAATGTCATCGGGACTGGGCAGGTAATTGTAATCGACCGCCCGGAGAAAACCAAATCCGTCGGTCAGAATCTCCAGGACCCCGGCACCCGAAATTACGCCGTTTTTTTCCGCCTGGCTCTGAAGAATCGCAAAGATCAGATCCTGGCGCCGCATACCGCTGGCACCGGCCACATTGAGATCCTTCGCCAGTCTCGTTAACTCACTGATTGGTTGCCGCTTAATTTCTTCAATATCCATGCTGAAGTTCCTTGTCTATATTTATTATAAAATGCACCCTTTCGGGAATTCATTCAAAGCATTCCGTCCGTTCCAGAACGCCTTGGCTCAGAGCCGGATCCAAAAATACCTGAGACCGAGTCGGGACATGCGCCTGGAGGTCTCGCCCCGTTGAGGGCAAGATCAAAACACTGGAACGCCCGGAAAGCACTTCTTGAGGCGGACAAATTGACAGCGATGGGCAAAAATCGTATTGTTTCCCGGAGATTCGCGGTACGTCCCCCGTATCACCCGGATTTCGACGGGCCGCCTTGTGAGCGAGTTTGTCTGTTTTCGACATAGTATCCCGGCCTTCAATCTGCCGTGGGTTTCCCAAGATGAAATGCAATATCAATATGTTTCGAGCCGGAGAAAAGGTGTTTTGAAAACCCTGCGTTTTCGACACGCAAAAGGGCATCGGGAGGATATTCCTTGTTGCCGGTCGTTTCCTGATTCATTTTTTCGATGAATTTTATTGAATCAAACGTTAAAAACGGCACCACTGATGCACACGAACCATTCGTCTGGGATTAAGTTTAAATACAATGGGTTGCTTCATGAGAACGATTGGATTCTTCTTACGGCAGGAACCTTGCGTGCGCCCATCCAAAGTTGATGAAAAAGCACTATCCGAATCCGAAATATCTGTCAAGCCCTTTTTGAGGGCCATGTCAATCAATGGGTGGGTCCTTTTGTTATCCAAGGCCGCTTCAACCCGCCAAAGATCAATAATCACGCGATGTCTGACGTTTCCAAAAAACTGTTCTCCCCAAATATTTAAAACGTCGATACCCCGTCCCGTCCGCCACGAGGAGAAAGCTTTCCTATAAATAATCGAGCATTCCGCCGCTTATCCCACAACATACCGGGATAGCCTGACATGCGTCATCCCCGAACCATAATGAAGTTGAGCTGGCGTCCCGTCGTTTCACCCTCTCCCCGGTGGGAAAAGAATAAATCGCGGCGACAGGACGTACAGACCCCGGACGTGCCGATCCGGCCTGATGAGACGCCGGCCCCTTCCAGTTGCAGCCGGTTGGCCAGGGCCAGATCCATCATCCAGCGGCCCTTTTTCCCCGAGGCTTTCAGAAATCCATCGCCCTCCGTCCGGTTCCCGAACCGATGGCAAACCCTCTCGTCCACCTCATAACAACAGGGTCCGATGGCCGGACCGATGGCCGCCCAGAGGTCCTCCGGGGCCGAGGCAAACCGTTCCCTGAGTACGTGTACCGCTTTTCCGGCGATGCCCAGGGCCGTCCCCCTCCATCCGGCATGAAGGGCCGCCACGATTTTCTTTCTTTCGTCCGCCAGAAAAACAGGAACGCAGTCCGCCGTTTTAACGCACAGGACCAGCCCCGGCCTGTCGGTGATGAATCCGTCTCCTTCGAACATATCACCTGCAGGGAGGTTATGCCGGGCGGTCAGAACATGAAGGGTGTCTCCGTGAACCTGGCGTCCCAGAATCAGGTCCTCGACGGCAAAACCGAACGACTGCGAGATGAAGTGGAGATTTTGCCGGACATTCGCCGGTTGATCGCCCTGTCCGGCATCGACGTTCAGACTCGCGAAAGGCGCGGGACTTGCCCCTCCCAGGCGGCTAAAAAACGCATGCGACAAAAAATCGAACCGGTTCAGCGCCGTGGATTGAAGATAGACCAAGGCACCCCGGTCACGGAAATGAAACATCTTGCTCCCTTTAGCAAAAGGGGCCGATTACACCCCATCTGATCCTCCCCTCACCCCCATGCCCGCGGCGGGTACAACGAACAATGGAAACGGTATCGACATATGCCGCGCAAACCCAGTAACTTGAAGCCATTTTGACATAAAGTGTAACGAACCATCAGCGGCACTTGGATTCCAAATAGCATAGAATACCTTGCAGATCGTCTGTCAGGGGCGCGCTGAAGATCATCTCCTCGTCAAGGGCGGGATGGAGGAAGGCGATCCGCCAGGCGTGAAGGGCCTGCCGCGGGAAAGCGTCAAGACGCGCCCTGAGGGCCGTGTCCCTGACGGATTTTATCCTTCCGCCGCCGTAAAGCCGGTCCCCCACAACGGGATGGCCTATGGCTGACAGGTGGACTCGGATCTGGTGCGTACGACCCGTTTCAATTTCCACATCCAGCAGGGACACGTCGCCGTAACGTCTCATGACCCGCCAGTGAGACACAGCCTCCTTTCCCCTATGACTGCGGATGGACATTTTTTTTCGGTTCTCCGGGTGCCGTCCCACGGGTAGAGCAATCGTCCCCTCGTTTTCCGCCGGGTTTCCAAAAACCAGGGCCTTATAGGTCTTTTTGACATGATGTCCCTTGAATTGCCTGGAAAGGTGACGATGGGTCTCGTCATTTTTCGCGACCAGCAGAACCCCCGATGTATCCTTGTCCAGGCGGTGAACGATGCCCGGACGGACGACCCCGCCGATTCCCGACAGATCGTCGCAGTGATGCAGGAGCGCATTGACGAGGGTCCCTTCGCGATGCCCGGGCGACGGATGGACCACCATGCCCGCGGGCTTGTTCATCACCAGCAAGTTCTGGTCTTCGTAGAGGATCTGAAGGGGTATGTTTTCGGCGACGACCTCCCAGGGCCGCGCCGGCTGAACGGTGAAATCAACCCGGTCACGGTCACGCAGCCTGGCCCCCGCCTTGTCGGCCTGAACGGTGTTGATCCATACATTCCCCTCTTCGATCATCCGCTTCACCTGGGAGCGGGAAAGTTCGGGGGCTTTCGCCGCGACGAAAAGATCGAGACGGAGTCCTTCCTCCTCCGGGGACACCATGTAATGCCGCCTGACAGCATTTTGTTGATTTGGTCGTGATAACGGCCTTCGCGTTTCCATGGAGGAGTGCGGCAATATCAGAGTCTCCCCGCGGCGATGGTTCTCAAGCCATCGCGAATGACGGAGAATTCATCATCCCGTACGGTGCGCACATCGAAAAGGACGGCGTCTTCATCGATACGGGCGATAACCGGAATCTCCACACGACGCAACGCTTCCTCGAGCCGTACGGAGGTGATTCCTTCACAGGCCACTGCAACGACCATGGTTTCGATCTCCCTGAGCGGCAGGGCCCCGCCGCCGACAGCAGAGACGTTCTTCTGCAGGAACACGGTCAAGCCGGGAATCCCCGACCTTCTCAGCATGGCGGCCAGCCGTTTTGCTCTGGTTGTCACCTTCGACAGGGGCTCCGTCAGGGTACGGAGCGTAGGAATTGCCCCGGCGGCCTGACCGGGATGAAGGTACTGGACGAGTGTCGCCTCCAGTGCGGCGAGGGTCAATTTATCGATCCGGAGGGCCCGGTTCAGGGGATTGCGCATCACGTCGCCCATGATTTCCCTCTTCCCCAGAACAATGCCCGCCTGCGGCCCGCCCAGAAGTTTGTCGCCGCTGATCGTGACCACGTCCACCCCGGTCGCCACAACCGCCTTCACCGTCGGCTCCCCTCCCAGACCAAAGGGCGCGAAATCGATCATGCATCCGCTCCCCAGATCATGCATCACCGGAATCCCGTATCTCGCCCCCATAGAAACCAGGCTCTCCAGAGAAACCTCTTCCGTGAATCCCACAATTTTAAAATTGCTCGTGTGAACCTTCATGATCAGCCCCGTACGTTCAGAAACGGCCCGCTCGAAATCCAGGGCACGGGTCCGGTTGGTGGTGCCGACCTCCCTGAGCAGTGCGCCGCTCCGTTCCATGATTTCGGGAATACGAAACGCCCCGCCGATTTCCACCAGTTCGCCTCTCGATACGATGGCTTCCCGGCCGCGCGCCAGCGTATCGAGCACCAGCAGCACCGCCGCCGCATTGTTGTTGACGACCAGAGCCTCTTCGGCGCCGGTCAGGATGCGGAGCAATTCCCGGACGTGGCTGTAACGAAGTCCCCGTTCCCCTTTTTCGAGATCGTACTCCAGGTTGCAATATGAACGGGCCACCCCGACCA